>NZ_MVON01000021.1:0-52426 GCF_002018925.1 Acinetobacter sp. MF4642 | reverse complement strand
CTCGATCGGTCACTTTACCTAGGCAAAAAGGTTCCATTTTTGCCCATTGGGCATCAGTAAGTATGTATCTATCCATAGTACTATTATAAATTAATCAGTAGCCTTTGTTAATTCTCAACAAGCCCTAGAAAATTCTCTTTATATTTAAGAGAATACACATTAAAGTCAGACTTCGGTCTGACTTTTTTTATTTACGTATGAAAGCTAATCTTAAATGTAAGAAAAGAGCTGTTGGCATATTATGCCCGCTATGGTTATCACGATACTCAGAAAACAGCATCTTACCTATTAAGTTAAGTGCCAAATTTGGTCTTACTGAGTAAGAAAATTTAGAGAGTTAATTTTTAAAAGAAAAAAGGAAGGGGTGGTATGAATAAAAAAATAAGCACAGTCAGACGATGCACCATTATATTTTTATTACTACTCACCGTTTTGGTTATTGCATTGTTGATATATGGCTACGACAGTATGCATGACCCTGAAAAAGTCAAAGCGCGCTTATATGCTTGTGGAAAATTTGGTGATCAGCACATGCTCATTGATAAGCAGTATTTACATTATGGCAGAGTGACTTATCAAGGCGTCAATTATTGGGGGAAAAATATTAAAAAAGAACACGAGGCCAGAGGTTGTGATGATCAAATTCAAAGTATTTCTTTGAAAGTGAAATGGCCTGAAATGACAGCATCTAGAGAAGGCTTTAAACTAGATTCTGAGTTTAAAAATGATATCACAATCGCATTAAACCAACGCTCAGTTTGGAAAGAGGAGCAGGGAAGTAAAGACTTTTTTAATGAGTTTTTGCTTTTAAAACTATACTTAAGAAAAGGAATGTCTTCTGGTGGAGAAGAGGTAAGTGAAGTATGGATAGATGAAACAAAAACATTTAATTCAGATTTGGGACTCTACGAAATAGAGGTAAAAAGTGATGATGGTGTTGGAAAAAAGGTGTATTGGCAGGAGCGTAAAGGTAAAGGGGTAAGCCTAACCATTAAGTGCCTTTATTTTAAGGATGGGGCAACAAAATGTGAATTTAATACACATCAGCCCAATTATGGGTTTAATACGAGTTATATCACTATAAAATTTCATAGTGAGTTACTGCCACATTGGCAAGAAATTTATCAAGATGCAGAACAACTTATTCATTCTTTTAAGGTTGAGAAAAAATAAAATGAAACATCCGAAGAGTATAGACCGTACCTATGCTCAAAGATGTTTAGATGACCTCAGCATAGCTCAGATGTGCGCGATAGATATGTCCTATTTTAAAGCAGTAACAGCGCAATTTTGATCAGTATAGTGCAACGCTTGCCCTAAGCTGAGGTTGTGCTCTATAAAAATAAACGAAAGATAATACTTTAAGAGCAGTTTCCAACCGGATGATTACATGGTATATAAATTGCTCATAGAATAATAAGCATTATTGCAGGAGAGAAATGTTCTGCATTCGCCGAAGGAGCAACGACCCCGGAAACTCTCAGGCAAAAGGACTGTAATAATGAAAAAACTCTGGAGAGAAGTGTTCAATCACTCACCGAAGGGGATGGTTTAAAATATCATGGGATGTTTTAGGTCGAAGCTCTCAGGTACACATGACAGATGGGGTTGACATCAAACAATAAAAAGGAGGTGTCTATGTGTCATGTCGTTGTCATTGGTGCTGGAATTACAGGCGTAACTACTGCATATGAATTAAGTCAATTGGGTTATCAAGTGACCGTTGTTGATCGTCATTTATTTCCAGCCATGGAAACTTCTTTTGCAAATGGTGGACAACTGTCTGCATGTAATGCGGAAGTTTGGAACCAAAAATCGACAGTGCTGAAAGGCATGAAATGGATGTCTCAAAAATCTGCCCCTTTATTGCTCAATCCTGCGTTTAGTGTGCATAAATATGCATGGCTGATGGAGTTTCTGGGCAATATTAAACATTATGAGGCCAATACCCACGAAACAGTACGTTTGGCTTTATTGGCTCGACAACGCTTGTTCGAAATTGCGGATAAAGAGTCAATCGACTTCAATTTAGAAAAACGTGGTATTTTGCATTTTTATCATAATAAACAAGATTATGACGTTGCTATTCGAGTTAATGATTTACTCAATAAAGGTGGCCTTGAACGTTGTGGCGTAAGCAATGAAGAAATTAAGCAAATTGAGCCGACATTGACCGGCGACTATTATGCTGGATTTTATTGTGAAGGTGATGCGACGGGTGATATTCATAAGTACACCACAGGTTTGGCTGAAGTCACCAAAAAGTTAGGTGTGAAGTATCGTTTTGGTATGGATGTGACAGATATTCAGCACTTAAGCTCAGGTGTTGAAGTGAAGTTACAACCAAGTTCAGAAAATGTTGAACTGCTTCCAAATGAAGTGGAGATATTGGCTGCCGATGCTGTTGTGGTTTGTGCAGGTGTGGGTAGCTATCAATTGGCTGAATTGGTTCAAGAACGCGTCAATGTTTATCCTGTAAAGGGATATTCGATTACTGTGATGTTAAATGACGAAGAGAGTCAGCAAAATGCGCCGTGGGTGAGCTTGCTGGATGAAAGCGCGAAAATTGTAACTTCACGTTTAGGTAAAGATCGTTTCCGTGTCGCTGGCACTGCTGAGTTTAATGGCTATAACCGTGATATCCGTGCAGATCGGATTCAACCTCTTGTTGACTGGACCAATCGTAACTTTAAAGTTTCGACAGAGCATGCGGTCCCTTGGGCAGGTCTTCGCCCCATGATGCCGAATATGATGCCTGTAGTTCGCCGTGGAAAGCTAGAACGTGTGTTCTTTAATACAGGACATGGGCACTTAGGTTGGACGCTATCTGCAGCAACTGCGGCAATGATTAGTCAGGAAGTCGCGACAGCGTATCCTGTTTAATTCGAGTGTATTCTTGGATAGATAAAAACAAGTTTGCTTCGAGCTTGTTTTTATTATTTCTGTTTAATGATGTTATAATTCTGCCTTAATTTCAAAAGATTGCTCACAAATGAATACTTTAAACTTGAGCAAAAATAAGTAGTATTGTTTCAAGCAATTGATGACTAATGTGAAGGTGAATAATGATTAACATGAAAATGGCTTTGGTGGTTTTAGCTTCTGCAACAATGCTGTCGCTTGCTGCGTGTAGTGACAAAAAACAAGAGACTGAACAAACGCCAGTGGAAAGTTCAGCGGCTGAAACACCAGTAACCAATATTGAAGTTAGTCCAGAGATGATTGATGCTGCACCTTTAGAGTCTGAAGCAGCAGGTGCATCAGCACCAGTGGCAGCGTCTGAAGCAAAATAAGTCCAAAGATCAAAAAGCCTCCCGATGTGGAGGCTTTTTTTATGGGTGAGAGTGATATCAGCATTTAATCGTAAATATCTAGATTCAGGATATAAATCAAAAAATCATATTGAAACCATAACGAACAATCGATAGAGTTTATTTAGTAAATATTGTCAATCTGTGATGGTTTTCATCAATGCATCCTTTGCAAGCAAATGGACAGTAGAAAACATGATGTTTAATCATAACTCATGTAAAAATGAGGGAATATTTTGTACGCAGTTAAGCTCACAGAAGTATCGTTGAATTTTAAACAGCATGGCCGAGCATGTTTGATTGTTGCTGCGGTGATTTTTGTCTGCTGCTTGTTTGGTATTTTCACTCGACCGATTGCATATTTCGCTTATTTTTGGCCAGCTAATGCTGTACTGATCGGCTTATTTTTACGGTTTAAGCCACTCAGAAATGCTGGTGGTTGGTTGGGCGCATTTATTGGTTATATGTCGGCAGACTTAGTCACAGGGAATCATCTTGAGCTGACTTTGGCTTTAACGATCGCCAATTTTATGACGGTAGGCGTTTCGTTATTTTTTATCCATTATTTACAAATTGACTATCGTGCATATAACAAAGGCTTAAATTTTCTTTATCTTTTCTTGGTTTGTGCTTTTCTTGGATGTTTTTCCAGTGCGATATTTGCCGTTGCGGTCGTTCCGTATATGCCACACACCTTTATGAGCACGCAAGACTTGTGGGCTGATTTTTATATTTGGTGGACAGGGGAAGTTCTCAATTGTATTTCACTTTTACCCCTCATGTTGACCTTTCCTGCAGCGAAGAAATTAAAGTATCTTTGGAATAACCGTAGACAGTGCGAAACCCAGTTTGTCGATGTTTTACCCTTACTCTCAGTTTTAATTTCTGTGGCATGTACTCATCTGTTCTTTGGTCCTGGTGCCTTACTTTTCCCTCTAGCAGGGCTCATTTGGGCGGCTTTAAGTTACAACTTATTTTATGTGAGTATTATTAACAGTTTGGTTTGTTTTGTGACGTATCATAGTTTAACGACCTATTATATTTCACGTACAGCAGATAACTTCTTGGCCACTTCTATTTCGGTGCGTATAGGGCTGTGCATGTTGATGATTGCACCTTTGCTTTTATGTATTGTGAGTCGTAATCGTCATGATCTATATAAAGAAGTGCTCTATCTGGCCAACCATGATCCCTTAACTCATGTGGGAAATCGCCGTTTTTTCTTCACTCAAACTGAAAACTTATTGAAGGAAAATCTGGTTAAATCGATGAGTATCATTGTGCTAGATATTGATCACTTTAAGAAAATGAACGATCAATATGGTCACTATATTGGTGATGTATTGCTACAAAGCTTTGCCACGACGGTGAAAAGTAATTTGCGTGAACAGGATTTATTTGCGCGTATGGGCGGTGAAGAATTTGTGGTGGTTTTAAATAATATTTCAGAGATTGAATCGCAAATCATCGCAGAACGTATCTGTCGTGCTGTCGCTACTTCAAAAACCCAAGTGGCGCATGCGGTTTTGAGTATGACAGTGAGTCTTGGTATGGTGCATCAAGTTTTACCAGCTCACAATAGTCTACAGAGCTTGTTAAATCGTGCTGATCGGGCGCTATATCAAGCCAAAACTTTAGGACGCAATCAAGTACAACTTGCCTCATAGGTTAAAATTTAGTAAAAGTATAAAACAATAAAAACTATAGATACTTGGATAAAAATGAATTTTTCTGAATACCTTCGTTATGATGGGCTGGGTTTGGCTGAGTTGGTTGCACAAAAACAAATCCATCCCGCCGAATTATTACAAATTGCAATTGAGCGTAGCCAACAAACCAATCCTGCTTTAAATGCGATTATTATTCCGATGCATGATTATGCCAAGAACAGAGCGCAAAATGCATTGTCTGGCCCATTTGCTGGGGTGCCATTTTTAGTAAAAGATTTATTTCAAGAATATGCAGGTTATCCAACCTCTTATGGATGCCAAGCATTTAAACGCACAGGCCATATTGCAGAACATAATGCAGAAATTGTAAACCGTTGGGAAAACACAGGCATTTTAACTTTTGGCCGTACCAATACCCCTGAGTTTGGTATCAAAGGCATAACAGAATCAGATGCTTGGGGAGCCTGTCATAATCCTTGGAATTTAAAACATAACAGTGGTGGCTCATCGGGTGGTTCCGCTTCTGCGGTGGCCGCAGGAATTGTTCCGATTGCAGGTGCGGGTGACGGCGGCGGGTCGATTCGAATTCCTGCATCGTATTGCGGTTTATTTGGTTTAAAGCCAAGTCGTGGACGTACGCCGTGGGGCCCAGATATGAGTGAGGCAATGCACGGCGCTGCGATACAGCATGTATTGAGTAAAAGTGTAAGAGACAGTGCAGCGATGTTAGATGCAACGCAGGGTGCAGAGCATAGTTCACTGTTTAAAATTGAACTGCCCAGCCAAAGCTATTTGGCCTGTCTACAGCAGCCTGTAAAAAAACTTAAAATTGCATTTAGTACTCAATCGCCTATCGGAACCCCAGTGTCTAAAGATGCAATTGATGCGGTGCAGCATACTGCACGTTTGTTGGACTCTTTAGGGCATACAGTGGTCGAAGCACAACCTGAGATAGATGGTATGTCTTTGGCCAGAGACTTCATCACGACGTGGTTTAGTCAATTTTCTTATATGTTAGAGCAGATCAAGCAACACGTTCCGACCACAGCAGGAGATTTTGAGCTGGATTCTTTAGCTTTGGCTGCCTTTGGTGCGAAAACGACTGCGTTAGAATATATTCATAATCTGAATAATTGGGGAGTATATGTCACCAAAATGAACCAATTTTTTGATCATTATGATCTTTATCTGACTCCTGCTACAGCTTCAGTCGCACCCAAAAATGGGCAAATTTCTACCCCATCATGGCAAAAACCAATTTTAAAAAGCTTACTAAAAGTCGGCAAAGCACATTTGCTGGCACAAGGAAAACTGGTCGATAAAATTGTGAAAGATAATTTGCGTTGGGTGCCTTTTACTCAGTTAGCTAACATCACTGGCTTACCTGCGATGTCTGTACCTTTGTATTGGAATGCTGACAATCTTCCGCTTGGTTCGCAGTTTATTGCACCTTTTGCCCGTGAAGATCTGTTATTACAGCTGGCTAGTCAACTTGAACAGGCCCAGCCATGGTTTCATAAATATAGTGAAATCAAAGTTTAGAAAGCTGATTAATGAAACTGCTGCAATTTATGTGTACAGATCAGAAGAGAACTTTTTAAGCTTGAACCTCTTTGGGTAAGTAGCGAATAAAACCCAAACCGAGTAGAACCGCACAGCCTGCCAAAATAAAAATAAGTTCGCCTGACAGGCTGTGCCAATAATGTCCTGCAAGAATACTTCCAGACGCTACACCCAGTCCCCACATGGTGCTATACAGGGCTTGACCACGTCCTTGTTGTCCTAAACTAAAGTTTTGGAAAATGATACGCATTGCGATGAGATGAAATAAACCAAAGCTAAAAGCATGGATAGTTTGTGCGAAGAACTGGATCGCGAAGATTTGTGGAAAAGAACCGACCATAAACCATCGTAGCGCCGTGAGGATCAGACAAATAGACACCATGAGTCGCCATGAAAAACGTTTGAAAAAAACGTGAGCAATGGCAAACATAATAATTTCGGCCATGACACCGACAGCCCACAAAAAACCAATTTCTGTGGTTGAGTAACCGGCTTGTTTTAAGAAGTTGCTATAAAAACTATAAAAGGGCGCATGCGAAAAAAGCAGAATAAACTCGATACCGAAAAATGCCGCTACAACGGGTTTTTTTAAAATCGGTAATAATGGCTCGAGCTGCCCTTGTGAATGGGGTGCAGTGGTCGGTTCTTTTATGCTAAATGACCAAATAAAGGCCAAAAAAGAAATACACAGCAATAAAACTGGCAGCATAGAGATGGGTAAAATTTCTAATAAGGCTCCGATACCAAAAACCCCGACAATAAAACCGACCGAGCCCCACTTTCGAACTTTTCCATACAAAGCACTGCGTTGTTCCGCGAGCCAAAATAGAGTTACGCCTTCAAACTGAGCCAGAATGGCGTTTTGGAAGAAGCTAAAGATCAGCATGAGCAGGGCGATCGCCTGAAAGGAGTTTGGAATGATAAAAATCATGAACCAAATACAGGCTTCCATCCACGTTGCGACTCTGACCAAGAGCATCCGTTTCCCTGATTTATCTGCAATCCAGCCCCAAATAAAAGGAGCAAAAAAACGGGTAATGATCGCAATTGAGGAAAGGATACCGATTTCACTGTAGTTAAAGCCTTGATCTTCGAGATACAGGCTCCAAAACGGCATGAACGTGCCCACAATGGAATAATAGAAAAAGTAAAAACCAGCCAGTCGGTGCCGAATGGGAAAAGAAAGCATCGTACTGTATTCCTTGCTAGGATGAGCAAATTTTGAAGAAGACTTGAATCTAAATAAAGCTTCAAGTCGATGAAGCTTCGAGAATTTTAAAAATGGATTGTTTAATCATGCTTATTCAGAGTTTAGGGATTAAAGCTCATTAGCCTTTGACTAAACCACCATCCACAATCAAGTTTTGACCTGTCACAGCACAAGAATATGGCGATAAGAACATTAAAATGGCTGAAGCAAATTCCTCAGGTGTAACTACACGACGCAGTGGTGTTGCACTCGCGATGTAATCAAAAACTTCATTGGGTGTACTTTTGCTGGCATCGATGGTTTGTAGTAAACCGCCAGAGAGCATATTGATATTAATGCCGTATTGACCAAGTTCATGCGCTGAGGTACGGGTAAATGCCAACAGTGCAGCCTTCGCCGTGGTGTAGTCATGATAAGGCACCACAGGGTTCTGCACCAGATTGGTTCCGATGTTTACAATGCGCCCAAACTGGTTTTGTTTCATACCTTCAAGCGCTGCTTGGGTTGTATTCAAAGCGGCTTTAACTGCACCTTCAAATTGTTGTTGCATAGTTTCCCAGCGTAGCTCATGAACTTTTGGGCGGGCCTCACCATTAAACTCGAACTGAATGAGCGCATTATTAATCACGGCATTGATATGCTGTCCAAAATGCTGAAAGCTTGCATCAAACATGTTTTTGACTTGTGCACTGTCTGTAACATCAGCTTGGTAGGTGAAAACCTGCTTTGGATACTGCTGGATTAAGGCTTGAGCTGCAACGTGGCTGTTCAAATAGTTCACGACTACACGAGCACCCTCATTGATTAAGGCGTGTGTAATCGCAAGACCTAAACCGCGTGCGCCA
Organism: Acinetobacter sp. MF4642; assembly: GCF_002018925.1. Classification (NCBI taxonomy): domain Bacteria; kingdom Pseudomonadati; phylum Pseudomonadota; class Gammaproteobacteria; order Moraxellales; family Moraxellaceae; genus Acinetobacter; species Acinetobacter sp. MF4642. The sequence continues at coordinate 43,827 of NZ_MVON01000021.1, read as the reverse complement.
CCTGTGACCAGTACAACTTGATTTTTAATGTGCATGATATTTCCGAGTAGATAAATGTATGTATTTTTTAGATAAAGCAAGTATATCAAAACCTTTCCGTACCTTAGGTTTTACAACTGCTACTTTTCAGGTTTTCGATGCTCATTTAGCTGGATTAGAGTATTTGGATAAAAGTCGCCTAGCAGTAGAACAGTTTTAGCATTAATGATTATTGGGCCTGAGTTTGCTCAAGGTGTAGCCTCAAAATACGACGCAATTCTAATAATGTTTCTGCTTCCTCATGCACCGAGTGGTTGCCTTTAATAATTTTTTCAGAGACTGCTTGTTCTAAATGTGAACTTGAATAGGGCACAATACCATCGCTCATGTCATGTATGTCATTGGTCTGACGGTGATTGCCAATAATAGAATGATAAGGAACTGTGGATACAGGCATGATGTTACTGGTCAAGACCATAAAGCGTGACTTTGGACTTAAGTCGTCAGGGCCAGATTGCACCATGCCTTTGGTGCTAGAGCTACCATTGAGTTGTATATCCACTTGGTTAAAGAAAGTAATCGGCAACTTCACCATTTTCTTCACCAATTCCATGTACCAGCGGTCAGACAGTTCACTACCACGGTGAGGTGTAGCAATAAAAATTGCACGTCCAATGGGTAAATCAGAATGAAATTGAAAACGTTCTTTGATTACGGGGTATTGTTGTAATCGAGTGTATTGCTCATAGTTTAATAGTGGAATCACTTGCTCAGAAATATCGTGCTCACTAATCAGTAAGCGACTAATAACGCCGCCCATACTGTGTCCAATCAGCACGGCGTCACTGGCCGAGCGAGAGTTGGGTTGAACTTGTGCAAAGGCTTGTTTAAGTAGTGCATGAATCTGAAAGCGGCTTTCAACAATTGGCATATTGGTTGAATAAAACACCTGCCATACCTGAAAGTTTTCTCGTAAAACTTTATCCCCCAAAATGTTATTGGTCAGATTGACCCAAGTTTCAGGGCTGCTGGCGAGACCATGAATAAGTACAATCACTTTTTTATTCGGTTGGTAGGGTTCAAGCATATAGACATGTGGCATACGCAATCGCTCAGTTTTATCGAGCAAGGTTAAGTAGCCTGTAGAGCCCAGTTTATTTTCTGCCAGCCAATAAGCAAAAGGCACAGAATAATTCGCCGTGAGAATGTATTTTTGTTGATGTATGTCTACATACTTTTGCGTATAAGGATTAAACAGCTCAATCTCAAAAATGGCTTTGCCATTAAGCACATCTTCAATGCTGCTTTCAGGCTTTAATGGCTGTGCCGCTGCGGTTACGGACAAATAGCGTGCAGGATGGATATTGGGATTGGTTTGATTTTGATAAAACGATATCGGGTCAAGGATAAAATCATTTTTATGAATAGGATCCGCTTCAGCCACAACCACAAACTCTGCGCCCAGACCGTCTTGACGGTTGACTTGATAAAAACCCGAGAAGTTTAAATTATAACTGGATTGAACTCGGTCAATGGTTTTACTTTTCAGTTCAGGATAGTGTTCTAAATTTACAATATATTGACGTTGTTGAACGTTGAGTTGCGCGGGAACTTGTTGAAAAGGCTGCGTACGGTACGCCGTGGTAATTAAACGTGACAAAGCGACATTGTAAAAAGTGCGGACATGCATTTGTCTTTGATCAAAAACCCGGGTACTTGGGCTTTCTTGCATTTTAAATAAATACACATAGCTATAACGTAAACTCTGGTCGAAGGCATCAAGGCTTTGTTCTAAGCAGTGATTATTTTCACTATGTGGCTGTGCGTGGGTACAGTTGCGTTGTTTTGAGAGCTCTAAAGCTTGAGCCAAATACAGTTCACTTAACGCGGCATAACGCTCATCTGCTGGAATATCCGTTTGTGTGTTTAAGCGCTTCAAACATGTTTCAAACTCAGCGGTGCCTTGCTGTGGCGTCAGGCTGAGTAGTTTGAGTAAGCTGGTGGTTTCCGCACTCAATTGGTCGTGGGTTAAGATATTTTCAGACTTACTACGAATAGCTTGACGGATGTTATTTTCTTTGACTTTGACCAACTGGCAGGCCGGCAATAAAACAATCGTTAGCCCTAAAATGATTGGTCGCGTGAAAGCATGATGTCTCGTTAAAAGCATAGTTTTTAGCACGGACGTTATCTATATAGGCTAAAGATGTCTTTCATTTTAAGATAATTTCTAACGAGTTACATCCAAATTCGGTCCGATCTTTTGTGTCCCTAGACATAACTTAAGAACACTTATATTCAGCTCAAGCAATTTGGCGAGCAAAGGCTTTACCCAAAACATGTTTATGTATAAATCGTAATTTATCGAGGACTGGTCCTGAGAGCGTAAATGGATAAGCATCTTCTAAACCCATACTGCGATTTAACGCATTTAAGTTAAAAGTCAGTGTCATCCACTGTTTGAGTAGTACATCAAAATCTTGAGCGCCGATTGGATTTTCGTAAAAGGTTAAGTCATGGGTATCTTTTCGATTATTGCGCACAATTAATCCTGCATAGTAAGCGGTTTCCAATGTGTCCATCATGTGTAAATAGTGTGCCCATGTTTCTGCCCAGTCTTCCCAAGGATGTGTGCTGGCATAAGAGCTGACATAAAACTTGTCCCAGTTTTGCGGTGCCCCATCTTCATAGTGGCGTTGTAGTGCTGCATTATAGTCTTGACGCTCATCTCCAAAATACTGACGGAACTCGTCGACCAGCTCAGGATGTAGCGATTTAATGAGGTCAAAATAATAATGCCCACTTTCATGTCGGAAATGTCCCAAAAGTGTACGGTAGTTTTCACCCATTTTAATACGGGTCGTTTCCCTATAGATGACATCTGCTTCACTGGCATTGAGTGTGATAACGCCGTTAGCATGTCCTGTCAGCACAGGGTGCTCTGGTTCAGGCATGAGAAAATTAAAACGGAGTCCGTAGCGATCGTCGTCGTTATATTTGGGCCTTGGCATAATATTCAGGCGTTGCATTAAATACAGAAAACGCCGTTTAGCATGTTCGAGCCGTGACCAATAGACGATATGATCAGGGTTGTCGAGAGTAGGAATGGTATATGTGAGTACACAAGACTCACAGTAGATGTCGTTGCTCTCTGCAGGTATAACCCAATTACAGACCTGATGATGCTGATAGTTATAACAAGGCTTATAGCGCTTCGTCTGGTATTTTTTATTTAGCGCTAACCAAAGCACAGGGCTATGCTGTTCAAAGCTCCCCATATCTTTTTCTGATGCAATATAACCGAGTGTAGTTTGGCAGCTCACACATTGTGAGTTGGCAAAAAAGACTTGGTTTTGACAGGATGCGCAACTAAAGAATTTCATCGGCGGCTATGTCTTTGGTGAGCTTTTAGAACCAGTATAAAGGATGTTGATTCCCTTCGTCATGTTCTGTCATCTGTTTTGATAGGCTTGCAAAGTTGAGTATTCATTGAGAGCATATTAGAAAAGAATACATGTGCTTGGTTAGTAGCGAGCTTTTCAGTGGGTTCTTTTCTTTCATATTTGTATAAAGAGATACAAATTTTAAAATTTATAACCTGAATGAACGAAAAAGCTTGATTTAGGTGCAGATTCGTCAAAAATAGGGACTGGGAAAAATCAAAGCTTCATTTTAGAATTTCAAAGCCTTTTAAGTTTCTGGGAGTAAATATAATGATAACGAACGTATCGCCAAAAAAATGGCTACTCATGAGTTTGGGGGCGATGTTGCTTTCAGGTTGTGCGACAACCTCTACAGACCCAAGTCGTCAAAATGTGGGGACCACAGGGTTACTCATTTGTGCGCAGAATGAGCTTTGTCCAGTGGTCACTGTGAGCTGGAATGAATCCAACAAAGAGCTGCTTAAGTTAAAAATGCATTTGAGTAGTACTTACAATAAATATGAGATTCATAAAGTTGAGTTTACAAATGAGAAAGACTTTCAAACTTTTGCTGTCACTGGGCCAACCGAGCATGATCATGTTTTAGGTACCAACCGTTCGACCAATTATATTTTAGCGCCTGTAAATTTGATGAGTAGCTTAAAAGGTACAAATTCGATCAAAATGAATATTTATACAGATCAAGGTATTATCTCTCGATATGTGTATAAAGATGGCGTCTCAGCTCCAATCTTGGGTGAGTTCCAAAAAGTTTATCAATAAAAGAAAAATCGCCATCTGGCGATTTTTTTTGCTTATAAGTGAGAGAAAACTAAAAGTTGTGAGGACATACGATCTCATGTCCATAAGGTGTTTTGCCTCTAGGGATGTAAACATTCGGCCTTTGACGGATGAAAAGTCAAGCTGAATAGCCCTAAATGCACTTTGATGTATCAATTTTAAAAATATAAATATTTTTTGCACAAAAAATAAACTTTTTAATGTGCTATTGCTGTCAGTCTAATCAAAAAAATTGGCATGTATTCTGCTTAGTTCTAGGTATTACAAAAACCTTTTTTGGTAATACCGAAAGGAGCAGCAAATGTCTAAACAATTCAAAGATGACTTAAATGCATTCTTCATCGTATTTAAACAGTTCGCGGTTGCCATCCTAAGCGCTAGAGCGGGCATTTATATCAAGCAAGATTCATCCGAAAAAGGATAAGCATGTGCCGAAACATAAATTGGCACGGATCAGTATTACTGTGCCTGCACTAACTGTCGATGCATTGGATCAGAAAATTGTTGATCAGCACTATGAAAGCCGTTCTCAAGCAATTGTCGACATGATCAATAAACATTTAATTGCGGATCAGGAGCAACGTAACGCCGTGATGGTGGGGACATTTACCTTGCTCTATGACGCCAGTGTTACGCCACTTAGAGTCCAATTGCTGGACTTACAGCAGCAGTTTTTAGAACAACTGGTCAGCTCACTGCATATTCAGTTAGATGAGCAAAAAATTCTAGAAGTGATGATTTTGCAGGGCTTAACTACAGAGTTAAAAGCGCTAAGCCAACAATTCATTGCTTTGAAAGGTGTGATCAAAGGGCATTTGGAGCTGATGGATGCAGTGATGCCGCCGATTCCACAAAATGAAAAACAGAGAGCGTTGAAATCGTGACCATGTTCACCGCCCTCAATGTCTCACTCCATATATAGCAAGTTTAAACATTTACAGCATCGGGAAAATTGCATCATGATTAAAAAAGCGTTCTTATCAGTCTCTATTGTTTCGACTATTTTATTGGCAGGTTGTGATAACACCGCCAAAATTCCTGAAACAAAAAACAGTGCATCTGAGAGCACAGGCACCAAAAACATCACGATTGGCTACAGTGATTGGCCGGGTTTTGTTGCATGGCAAGTGGCAATTGAAAAAGGTTGGCTCAAAGAAGCAGGGTTGAATGTTGAGTTTAAATGGTTTGATTATTCATCATCACTTTCTGCTTTTGCAGCCAATCAGCTAGATGCAGTACTGGTGACCAATGGAGATAATCTAGTCACAGCCTCTGGGGGCACTCAAGGTGTCATGATTATGGCGACAGACTATTCCGCAGGTAATGACGTGATTATCGCAAAAGATGGAATTAACAGCATTGCTGATTTAAAAGGCAAAAGTATTGCTACTGAAAAAGGCTTGGTTGACCATCTATTGCTAAGTACAGCACTGACAGATGCAAAAATTAAGACCAATGACATTAAATTGGTTAATTCTATGACCAATGAGCTTCCACAAGTTTTTGCCAGTCCAGATATTGCTGCAATTGCGGTCTGGCAACCTGTAGCCAATCAAGCGTTGAAGTCTGTTGCAGGGTCTAAAATTATTTATAGTTCTAAAGATAAGCCAGGTTTAATTTATGACACGCTGACTGTAAATATGAGCCATCTTTCTGCCAATAAAGAAGATTGGAAAAAGATGATCCAAGTGTGGGATAAAACAGTCAAATATATTAATGACCCTGCAACACATGAAGACGCCGTGAAAATTATGTCTAACCGTGTTGGCGTCGATCCGAAACAATATGAACAATTTATTGGCGGGACGCATTTACTCGATTTGACAGCCAATAAAACCGTCTTTAAAAAAGGTTCAGGTTTTGACTCGATTTATGGCTCAAGCTACCACGTAAACAAATTCAACGTTGAAAATGGTATTTATAAAACAGAAATGGATGTTGATGGTGCAATTTATCCAGCTTTGGTTGAAGAGTTAAAGTAAGATTTCGTAGAAACTAAAAGCCCAAGTTAACTTGGGCTTTTTTGTATGAGTGTGTTTAAAAAGCAAAGAAAGATCTAATGTTAAATAAAGAGTAGATTTTAAGGCATGTATTTATAAATGCGTACTTTTAGAAAACACATGAATAATCACGATGCCGATAATCATAAAACTTAAACCAACAACCGCAGCAAAGTCGAGCTGCTGTTTAAAGTAAATCCAACCGACTGTAGAAATAAGAATAATGCCCGCACCTGACCACAGTGCGTAAGCTAGCCCCATAGGGATGGATTTAAATGTTAGACCTAAGAAAAAGAGTGCAATTGCATAACCAACAATAGTTAAAACAATAGGTAAAGGTGCAGTGAAACCATTGGTCGCTTTTAATGCAGAAGTCGCGAGGACTTCTGCAATCACGGCGATCAATAAATAGAGAAAAGCCATAGCTTATTAAAAGCTCCCTTACGCAACCACAGTTGCATGATGCATGAGGTGATGTTGTTCTTGTTTCAGCCAATGCTGACTGTCCGCCGTGGTAGATGTTATATTTTGAAAAGTGTATTCAGGTTCATACACATCCACGACAAACACCAACTGATATGCTTCGCCACCGATCAATTTACGCTGTATGAGGGTTTCAACATCAACGACTTCAAAACCATCTAGGATGAGTTGTTGTTGAGCCATTTGGGTGCAGCTTGAATATTGAATGAGCTGATCCTGAGTTGAAACCGATACTTCATAGCTTTCAATTTGATTTAAGTCAGAAGGACTTTGCTCCACATAAGAAAGAACCCCTAACGCGTCTATATTCTGTTGAATTTGGGGTAAACGTGACTGTGCATATGCCATATGCTCACCGCAGATGATGAGACCGCCATCGAGCAAAATGTCTTGCTGCGTGGCAACATGTACGGCTTTGACTAAGCGTAGTCCTAAAAATAAACCCGTACTGGCTTGTTGACGCCAGTCTTCAACATAGCCATTACTGGGTGAGAACTCCAAAATACAATTGCCAATGCTATGCAGGGTTGCAGGCTCAGGCCACTGGGTATGGTTCTGATAATTACTACTTAGCTCCCATGACAGTGATGCATTTTGTGCATCCCAATGCGTATAACCGACCCATGCTTGACGCTCTACGATAGGTGTATCTATTACAGATTTGAGACGTAGGTCAATGGTGAAGCTCTTGGACTGAAACCAATACACAATCGTATTTTCATCTGTCAAACCATTGTAAAAGCTAATACTTTTACGTCGAAATGCGCCCATTAAATAGGTTGGTACACTGCCTGAAGCAGCTGTGATAGGTTTTAACTGACTTAAAGTTTCGAATAAATTCATGGAGTGTACTCCATGTGTGACTCAGTCAGACCAAAAGAATAAAGCGGTTCGGCGTTCTTTAAGACCAGTTCACCACTGGCTACACGTTGTTTTAAATAATAAAAGGTTTGAGCCGTTTGATTAAACAAATGTTCTCCACCTGCCAGTGGCGCATATTTAGGTGGCTCATTTGTATTAATCGGTTGGATGACATAGTCATAGTCACAAGAAAAAAATAAAGGGAAGGAGTAGCGTTCTTGTTGGACTTTTTTGACCCGATGTTTGGTGGCTAAATATTTGCCATTGGACAATATTTCCATCATGTCACCAATATTCATCACCAAGGTATTTTCAAGTAGGGGAATATCAATCCACTCACCTTGCTTAGTGAGGACTTGTAAACCGGGTGCTGTCGGCAGTAATAAAGTAAAGCACTCATAGTCGGTATGCGCCCCGATGCCTTCTGCATCTGTTGCTTGAGGGTTATATGGATAGTGAATGAGGCGTAACTGGCTGGGTGCATGTTGAATATGCACATCAAAAAAGTCTTCTTTTTGCTCTAAAGCCAGTGCAAAACAGCGAAATAGTTGATAACCAATGGCTTTTAAGTGCTGATAGTACTGTGAGACATTGAGTTTAAATGCGAGATCATCTGGCCATTGTGTCGGCCCTAGTAAGGGATAATTTAATGCAGACCCTTGATAGTCATAATTCACATCATAAGATTCTTTTAAATCGTAGCTGTTACTCGAAAACTGTTCCTCACCTATAGGCACATAGCCACTATGGTTGACCGATTTGCCAATATAGTTTTGCATTTTGAGTGCTTCATCTTGGGCAAAATAGTGCTCCGCGATGTCACATAACTGTGCAAATAATGTAGGTTGAAATTGATCACCTTTGAGGTAGAGAAAACCAACTTCTTTGCAGGCCTGATCAAGCGCTTGAGCAACTTGCATACGCTCATCTAGATTTGGGCTATTTAAAAGGCTGATATCCACCAGTGGAAGGACATATTTATCTTGCATGGTAAAATCCTCGCGTTGGCCGTCCAACAGTGCATAAAACCTAAGGGTCGTCCCTCAGGCTAGATCAATGAGTTACTTGTGCGTACTGACTTGGGTCATACGTGGAATTTTGGGTAAATCTTCCAGTGCTGGGTCAAGCTCTTCTTCTTGTGTATGTACTAAGAAATCGACTCGCTCTCGAAGTTGCTTAAAGGCAGGGCTGGACATCAGTTCAGCGCTTCGTGGGCGGGGTAAATCCACCTCAATAATTTCTTTAATTTCTCCAGGATTGGCTTTAAGGGCTACGATACGATCAGCCAGTAAAATAGCCTCATCCATATCATGGGTTACAAAAATGATGGTGATATCAATGTTTTGCCATAAGTCCATTAGGTGTTTTTGCATTTTTTGACGGGTATGCGGGTCAAGCGCACCGAAAGGTTCGTCCATCAGTAAAATTTTCGGTTCATTGACTAAAGCACGGGCAATCGCAACACGTTGCTTCATCCCGCCAGACAGTTGATGCGGATATTGGTTTTCATACTTCTCTAAGCCAATAATATTGATCCATTCTCGTGCAGCCGCTTCGGCTGAGGCATGACTTGCACCTTTCATCAGTGGACCAAACATCACATTTTCTTTAACCGATTTCCAAGGAAATAAGGTATAGCCTTGAAACACCATGCCTCGCTCTGGGCTAGGGCCTGAAATGGGCTGTCCATCTACTAGTAATTCGCCACTGCTATATGGGTCTAGACCCGCAACAACACGACTAAAGGTCGATTTTCCACAACCAGACGGGCCAATCACACAAATAAACTCTCGCTTATGAATTTTCAAATTGAGCTGATTTAAAATCGTGCGTGAGTTTTTACCATGCTGAAAAACTTGACTAAGTTGTTTGGCCTCTAAAATGACAGGACGTTGATAAATGTGATCAAAATACTGACGAGCATTGAATTCTGGCGTTCTTATATCTGTAGTTATCATTATTTTGCTCCCGCTTTCCATTTAAACAGATGTTGTCCGAGTTTCATTAAAATCACATCACAGACCAAGCCAATCACCCCAATAATTAAAATCGCAGCATAGACATTGTCAAAGTTCTGGTAGCGTGCTTGCTGGGTAATAAACCAAGTGATCCCTGTGGTGGTGCCAATCAACTCAGAGACAATCAAGTAGGTCCACGCCCAGCCCAGCAAAACACGTAAATCACGGTAAATATCGGGTAACGCCGCTGGAATGACCACGTGAAACAGACTTTTTACTTTATTCGTCCCTAGGGTATAACCCGCTTCAATCAGCCCGCGGTCCACCATACGCGTAGTATTGGCAATAATCAGAATTTGCTGAAACAGCGTCCCAATCACGATGATGGCAATTTTTGGTGCATCATTAATGCCTAATATTGCAACAGCCAGTGCACCAAAGGCAGGCGCAGGTAAGTAGCGAAAGAACTCAACAAAGGGTTCAGTGAGCTGGGAAATTTTGTTGGAAAAACCACATAAAATCCCCAATGGAATACCAACGAGTGATGCAATAAAGAAAGCACTAAATACAATCTTGATACTGTGCCAAAGACTTTGATGAAACCATGGTGCATCGGCTTGAGCTGGTGGTGTAGTAAATGCCGTCACTAAGGCTGTCGCAACTTGATGAGGTGCTGGTAAATAAATGGGATTGACCAAATTACCTTGCGGCGGTTCAGTGCCTGTATTGACAGCATTTTGCGCTTCTGCATAGAACACACTTTTGTCTATACGGCTACCGACTTGTAAAAAAGAGACACTGCCAGAGTTGGTGATTTGTACCTGAGGGTGCCAAATAAAGGGCAAATAACTCACAGCACACCAAATGAGGATTGGTATTAGAAATGATCCAAAGCCCAGCAATATTTTGCTTTGAGGACTGAGTTCTCGTGCGACATAACCCATAGTTGCTTAGCCCCGATATTACTTTTTTTATAAAACGTAATACTGTTAAGCAAAATGGATGCCAAATTTGTAGTGATATTGAGTGTTCACCTGTGTGCTAATTGTTTAAATAAAAACAGCCTTTGACCTAAATATGTTTTAAAATGCGCTATCGATAGATTGACGCTCAAAAGGGGGCAGCATCGCATGGCACAAAAGTCACAACAATCTGCATTGAATGAATTGATTGCAGAACAGAAACTACTGTGTGAAGAATTTGACTCGGCTTATGTTGAAGTAAAAGGTGATGATGTCGTTGCTGTTGCTGTGCATACTTTGAATCAAGAACCCATTGTTGGTTTACGTAAAAAACCAGAAACTGAAGAGAATGTCGCTTGGTTTATCTATGGTGGTGAATTGGGTGAAGGACAAGACTTTTTTACAACCATGACTGTACGTGAGTTACAAGATATCTTGCCCGATGTACTTCCGTACTTGGCTCTAAGTGAAGGTTACCGTTTTATGATTGATGGTGATGACTATGAAGACGTTTGGAAAGAAGGCGATGAGTCTTAAGATATGAAAAAACAGACATGGACGTTGCTTAGTTTTTCGTTATTTTTATTATCGCTTCTATCAACCCAGAGTTATGCAGAAACAATAAAACTGACTCAGGCGCAATATGACCAGAAAATGGCTGAATATACCGCAACGGTGAATTCGACTAAAACTGTTCTAGATTCAAAAGATAACCAAGCAACTGCAACAGAAATGAAAACCGCATTTTGTCAGCGTATGGATGCATATCATCAAATTGCTGCGCTATCTAAAGCCAATATTGAGTTAAGTACCGCTTCAGTGATGCTGATGGTGGCCAACCGTTATCTTGATCAGCAAGAAAAAAGCCTGACCGATGCAGGGATGAATGAAAGTGCCTTCTGCCCAACGGCTAAAGCTTTAAAAGTTGAAGATACGAAACGATTAAAAAGTAAAGTAACCGAATAAGACAGCATGGAATGAGTGTAGAGATTAAGATCTAATTTATTGTTTCAGGATGCTGTATAAATAGACAATGTCCTCGATTGTGTTAAGATAAATAAAAATCAACCATCGTTTGAGTAGGAGTTGGTGTATGGCAGCTTATACCGACATTAAAGTAGGCAAATATGAGGATGATATGATTCCTAAACTTGCCATTCATGCTTTTCATGATGCTTTTCAAAAAGCAACCACTCGTTCGTCTGTAGTTTATGCAAAAGCTGAGCAGTTGGTTGAACGCGATATTCATGGCAATGAAACTGTTTTACAAGACTTAAGTCATGCTTATGTCGATGTAGGCGTTTTACCGACACTGACACGTAAAAAGAAACACGCAACCGTATAGATTGATATGCCACCTCGACAACCTAGAATAAGAATGTTTGCAGGGCCGAATGGTTCTGGTAAAAGCACTGTTAAAGATTACCTCTTGCCCCAACATATTGGGGCATATTTAAATGCAGATGAACTGGAACAAAACTTAAGACAGAGTCAACGCATTGATTTATTGCATTATCATCCTTCCTTAAAAGCTTCAGAGTTGGTCACTTTTCTAAAAAGTAAGAAGCGTCCTCAAGCGGGACAGTTCGTGGACTTACTTGCGCATGAACCAATTGTGCTAGATGAATGGAAGATCGAGTTTAAAACCGAAGAAATTGATTCTTATCTCTGTGCACGCATTATTGACTATATCCGGCTTGAGTTTCTGCGCTTAAAAGTCAGTTTTACTTTTGAGACGGTCATGTCACATATCTCTAAAGTTGAGTTTCTCCGAGAAGCGAAACGTCAGGGTTATAAAACCTATCTATATTATGTCTCAACAGTAGACCCACAAATCAATATTGCCCGAGTCAAGTATCGTGTCAGTGTGGGTGGCCATCCTGTTCCTGAGCAGAAAATTATTGAACGTTACTACCGTAGTATGGATCTGCTCATGCAAGCCATAGAGTGCTGTGATCGTGCTTACTTGTTTGATAACTCTTCTGACGGTATACAAGCGTCTTTTCTTGCAGAAATAGAAGTAGCTGAAACCCTAAAGATGAATGCCGCCGTGTCTAAGCTCCCAATATGGTTTGCAGAGCGCGTATTATCAGAATTCCAATAATCTGCTCAGAAAAAGAGCTGGCTATTTCATCACTTTTCATGTGTCTGCCCGCATAAAAAAATATTCAAAAGTCGCGAATGTGTTTTATAAACCCAGAATAATACTCATGATGTAGAGATGTGCCCTAATTCTATTCAGTTTCTTTAAATGAAAACTACAATGAAATAAAACGAGAGAAGTTAAGTATTTCTAATCTAAAAAAGGCCTGAATACAAAATCTCTCGGGGATATATTCAAGCTTTTTACGTTATTGTGAAGAATAACTATGTAAAAGAAATGCTTTAAGGTGTTATCTAAAAGACTAAAAGCTTCGAGAACGAACAGATAGTAACCATTCAAATATCTAAATCTAGATGCAAGGCCCCGTAAACAGTGGTCATAGACGTGCATAGCATCGATAGATACAAAGGGGGCTTGATTATTTTTTAATTAAATATATTATGAAAATATATATTGTTTTAGGGTGCTTACCAATGCATGATTTTGCGTGGTCTTTTATAGGTGGAATATTACTCGGCATCTCCGCCGTTGGATATTTATATACCAATGGACGAATTGCAGGAATCAGTGGTCTGGTCTCTCAAGTTTTAAATTTAAAAGGGATTATAAATACGCCTGCACTGTGGTTCTTATTGGGACTGTTTATTGTTCCGTTTATATGTGCCTCTTTTGTTCAGCCACAAATCTATATTGAAGCTACACCTCTCATGTTAATCATTGCGGGCGTATTGGTAGGTTTTGGAACGCGATTAGGTTCTGGATGTACCAGCGGGCATGGTATTTGTGGTATCAGTCGTTTATCCAAACGTTCAATCATCGCTACAATGGGTTTTATGTTCGCAGGCTTTATCACTGTGTATGTTGTCCGTCATATGCTTGGAGCAATCTAAAAATGAAAAATGTTTGGGCATTCATTTGGGGTGGATTATTTTCAATTGGGCTCATGCTTTCAGGAATGTCGAATCCTGCGAAGGTGATTGGCTTTTTAGATATTTTTGGGCACTGGGATGCCAGTTTAGCTTTTGTGATGATGGGTGCAATTGCGGTTGCATTTATTCCTTTTCAAAAAGCTGTACGTCAGCCAGATCCAAAAACGGTTTATGGTGAAGCCATACAACTTCCTAAAAATACGAAAATCGACAGAAAACTGATCTTCGGAAGTCTGCTATTTGGTATAGGCTGGGGAATTGCGGGAATTTGTCCTGCGCCGAGCTTTACTTTGATTGGACTGGGTTATTATCAAGCGATCTATTTTATAATTGCGATGTTCGTTGGTGTACTGCTACATCGTAAAGTAATGGAGAAAATGCCATGATGCAAATTGCTCAAGTAAAAGCATTTTTTGATACAGCGAGCAACACGTTTAGTTATGTGGTGAGTGATCCCGACACTCAGCGCTGCGCCGTGATTGATAGTGTATTGGACTATGATGCAGCATCGGCAACGACCAAAACAGAGCAGGCCGATTTAATCATTGCTTATATTCAGGAAAATAGCCTAAGCGTAGACTGGATTTTAGAAACACATGTGCATGCAGATCATTTAAGTGCTGCACAGTATTTAAAGCAAAAACTAGGTGGAAAAATTGCAATTAGTCATAAGATCGAGATCGTACAACAAACTTTTGGTGAAATTTATCACTTAGATATTAAAAGTTTAAACGCTACGCAGTCATTTGATTATCTTTTTGCAGATCATGAGACATTTTTGATAGGTAACATAAAAGCATATAATATTCCGACACCAGGGCATACACCTGCGTGTCTCAGTTATGTCATTGGTGATGCTGTTTTTGTCGGGGACACGTTGTTTATGCCTGACTATGGGACGGCACGTTGTGATTTTCCAAAGGGGAGTGCGGCGGCTTTATTTGATTCAGTGAAGACTTTGTACACATTGCCAGATCAAACGCGGATGTTCTTATGCCATGATTACTTACCCGAAAGTCGTGATCAATACAAATATGAGACATCGGTTTATTCGCAAAAGCATGAAAACATTCATATCAATACTACAACGCAAAGGGGCGATTTTGTCGAGATGCGAAATCGCCGTGATGCAACGTTAAGCATGCCAAAACTGATATTGCCAGCGATTCAAATCAATATGTTTGCAGGCAAGTTCCCTCAACCAGAAGACAATGGTATTTCTTACTTAAAAATTCCGCTGAATTATTTTTAAAATAGAAAAGTAGCAAGACTTAAGGCATTCGGCATCTTTTCACTTGCATAAAATCTGATTCAAAAATCTAATCTGATATTAAACAGATATGTACATCATGCCTTTAAATTTAGCCTAAGCAAATATTTTACTCAAAATAGCCTAAGCAAAATTGAGCTCAATATAAAAAGTCATTTGATTTATTTCCATTAAAAATTCAATATCTATAGCAATCAAATAAAGTAAGTTTCATATGATCCTAAATCATCAATTTCATCAAAATGAGCAGCCGCCTACAAAAACATTGGTCTTTGTCCATGGTTTATTTGGCAGTTTAAGCAATTTAGGGATGTTGGCACGGGAGTTTTATTCAAGCCACCATGTATTACAGGTAGATGTACGTAATCATGGGTTATCGTCACATTCAAATGTGATGAATTATGAGGTTATGGCAGCTGATCTAATTGAAACTTTAGATGAACTCAACATCGAATACTTTTCTTTGATCGGGCATTCGATGGGGGGGAAGCTGGTGATGAAAGTGACCGAACTCGCAGGAGATCGACTAGATCAACTGGTGGTATTGGATATTACGCCTATTGCTTATAAAGAAAATCATCATGAGCAGATTTTCAAAGCGCTCTTTGCAGTACAAAAAGCAGATATTCAGACACGTCAGCAAGCCATTGAAATCATGTGTGAATATCTCAAAGAAGAAATGGTTATTCAGTTTCTCTTGAAGTCTTTTAGCAAAGGGAAGTGGTTGTTTAATGTAGATGCACTATATGAGAACTATGCCCAAATTCTGTCATGGGAAAATATAGAAACATGGCATAAGTCTGCATTGTTTATACGTGGTGGAAACTCACCTTATGTAGCAAAGCCAGAATATATAGAAGCTATCCAATCGCAGTTTTCTCAAGCCCAGATTCAGACGGTGGCAGATGCTGGACACTGGTTACATGCAGAGAAAACTGCGCAAGTTTTGCAAATCATCACTCAATATTTGAGTCAGCCTTCAACCTGATTAACTCAAATTCGCAGCTGAAAGTTGTCCTTCAGAGGTCAGCTTTTCAGCCATTTCCGCAGTTTTCTTTAAATTAGGCATTCGAAATTCGGTATGGCCATAGTCTTGGATCGACTTCCAACGCCCGCCCCAGGTTAAACCTACAGATTCTGCAACTTCACCATAGAGCTGATAGCCACGCATCGCCCATGGATCTCGTTCAGAAATAACGACTTTTCCATCCCGCTTAAATGCGACATCCGCCGCCAATCCAAATTGGTGGTAACTTTGGTAACCACGCGCCAAAGTCGTATTTTTATTGCTGGCTAAAGAATTTTGACGCTGCGGGCTACGATAGCCTTCCAGTAAAACCAGTTCATATCCATGCTGCTCACGCATTATTTTAAATACCATCAGTAAACGTTGTTTATAGCGTGGGTTCATTTTGTGCCACTTACGATCAGCCGTTGCTAAATTGTCATGTGAATGAGTTGAATGTACATCCTGAATACTTGGGTCGTAATTCAAAGCACTGGCTTGAATAGAATTATTATTAAGATCCGCTTGCTCAAGCATACTTGCTTCAACTATGGCCGCAGCAACTAAGGATTCTTCGACCTCTGGTGGTGGAGACAAAATTTGTCCATCAAGTAGGGCATAAATTTGTGGATCCGATTGTCTTAAATAATCCGCTTCGATTTTAGTGGGTGTGACTGGACTGGTAAAAGCAAACATTAAGATGCTAGCAAATAAGAATAGACCCGCAACCAATATCCACCACTGTTGAATATGCCAATGCGATTGCAATTGCTCGGGCGCAGCAGCATGATTTATATGCTGTGCAAAATGACGAGCGGATTGAAATCTTTTTTTTCCTTGAGGAATTAACCCGACAAAAAAGCCAGCAAATTTTGCTCTGAGTTCGTAGGACAGTGCCAAACCTAGTCCTAGTGCCAGGATTAGAAAAAGCGAAAAAAGAGCATAAATCATAGTCTGATAGTAGCTGGCATTGGGGCTTCGACGGTACGAGTTGTAATTTTGGTTTGTACACTACCTGTGGGAGATTCTTCGGATTTTTCCACAGCCTGTTCTGCTTTGGTTACTTTGTCGTGATTTTTATCTTTCGGTGCGGCCGAACTTTGCGTTGACGAGTTTTGTTTCTTATTTTCTTTTGGTAAGGGCTGCGGACTAGCACTCTTCATCGATGGTGCAGCAACTGTTTCGGTTGGACGAAGAAAAGCTTTGCTTAATTCATCTTCTTTGGGTTGAGGAAAATCAGAAGGCGGCTCAGTTACATTTGAAGGTTGAACACTTTTAGAAGGGACGACTTTAGTCGCTTCAAAAATAGCTTCGGGTTCCTGAGTCGGGGCTTCATTATCAACTGAGGGTTCAGCGACATCGACGCTAGAATTTTGACTAACCTGTATTGAATCATTTTTTTGTTGTGTAAAAAAGTAAGTAAAACCAAGAGTGGCCATCAATACGACACCGCTCAAAAAACCACCAAACGCATAGAGCATAGGTGAAATATTTTTCTTTTTTGTAGACGTCAAAATTTTGACTGAAGTCCGTTTTTCATGAGCCATGGAGTTAGTTCTTAGGGTAAATGAATAGTAATATGTGCCTGTTCTGTTGGCGTAGAAATGACATTTTCATATGTGGCTAAAGAATTCGTACTTTGCTTTGATAACATATAGCGCAAGCCCGCAAAGGATAAGAGTGCGAATACGATTAGAAAAAGTAAAATCCAGTAAAAAGGAAGCTCACGGTGAATCATATGTTTAATTTGATCGGGGAGCGATGCAAAGGGAGAAAAGGCTGCCTTTTTCCCCTTCAAATAGTCAATTTCATCGCCCACACGTGCGACCAAATGGTTTAAATTTTCTATAGACTCAATACGGTATCTACCATGAAAACCCAGAAGCATGCAGTAATGATAAACTTCAAGTGCGGCTAATCGACTATTTCCTTTACGGCGTAACTCTTCTAAAATTTCGAAAAAACGATAACCCGCAAGTTGCGAGCCAAATAAACTAAGCTGTAAGGGACTGATTAACCAACTATTTTGTAGCTCGAAAAATTGTGCATCTTGCTGAGTCACAATGGTTTCATCTAATAATGCACAGTAAGCATATTTAGCATCTTGAATGTCATCTGATGAAAATTGTAATTTTCTGGCTTGGTTTTCAAAACGGTTGAGTAGGGTAATGATTTTTTCGCGAAATTCAGTTGCACTACTCGGTATATATTTGTTTTTCAATAAAAATACAATATAAAACCCGTCATGAAGTAAGTCGACCAAGTTGGTTGTACTGGTGGCTTTGGCGGTCATGGGCTGAGAAATTGAACCAGTTCCAATTTGTCCATCATCAAAAAGTGAAGGGGCATTATTCATGATTCATTTCCTTAGCCATTCATCACAGCAATCAATTCAACAGCAATATCTTGGAAACCTGCTGGAATATAAATACAAATTGACTCGGCATCCAACATGCGTTGGTATAAGTCATTATTCGGTTCAATTTCAAAGTAACTCACACCAGATCGCACTGGAATAGCGGTTGGAACTTGCATTAAATGATGTAAAGGAACTGCAGGGAGTGCGGCGATGACGCGTTGTTCCACATCTACGGTATTGCCGACTTTAAATCGTAACGGAACCAATTGAATTAGTTCGTGACTTTGCATCATGCTGCTAGAAACAGCCAAGTAAAGCCTTGAATCTCGAGTAATTTTGTCTGACTCTAAACTGCCTAACCAATAGGATGGTCGTGTTTCTTTCAATTGGATGCTGATGTAGCGGTTTGAAATAATCGTATCTAATAACTCACGTAGAATAACATCGAGCTGGCTAAAACTTTCTTGTAAATTATGGTGTTGATAGCGAGGTAAATGATCAACCTCATGAGCCGTTGAGAAGGTCAGTAATGAGCCTGTTAAACGTAATAATTCAAAAAACAGTCGCTCTGGATGGATATGCGGGTATTGCAATAAATGATTCAACGTCGCGTGTGCTGTATTGAGTGCATTGACCAGCCAAAATGACACAATGTCACCAGAGCGAAACTCAATCAGTTTTTGCTCGTTTTCTCGATTATTGCTTTGAATGGTTTTAATTTTAGCTTTGATGACATTTAAACTGCGTTTCAAACTCGAAATAAGATTTTCAGAAGATTCAATATGCAAGATAGGCGGAATAAAATGACGATCAAATTCAAATTGGCCTGAGCTTTGACGTTTAATTTTTGCTAAAGCTAAATATAAAAAACCATCAAGCTCTTGATTCGGTTCTGCGTTGACCTCTAACAAGCGAAACTCTGCACGGCGGCGCAATAAGGTGATATCTGCCGCAGTAGCATCTGTAAATAAATCATGAGTTGAGGTTAGATAAGAATGATAGCGACCGAACTGCGCACTATTTTCAGCGCTCACATTTTTCTTATTGGCTTGTACAATCGGCAAAGCCAAATAAACCAAGATTTCGCCACGTAAATTCAGTTCATCTAATAACACTGGCTCTGGCAGTAAATCACGTGTCGGCGCTTGATAAATTTCACCATCTTGCCAAATCATACTAATACTTTCGAGGGCCAAGATATGTGTGTGTAACTGGGCCTCATCAAATTGAATATTTTGAATGCCATAGGCAAATGGAATTGTGGAACGAATGGTATGATTCAGACGTTGTTCATGATACGCATCTTGTAATTGAAAATGTTGAGGACGTAAAAATAGACCTTCACCCCAAAGTATTTTTTCTGCTTTAAACATTTAGATTACCAATCGTTTGATTCATTTGCTTGTGGTACGCCCAGTAGTTCTTGGACGTTATGCAGTGGATTTTCGTTTTTAATGACTTGATTTAACCACTCATGTAGAGGCATCTGACTCCACTTGATGGTTTTTTGTAACATATAGCTTACGGGACTATGTGGTTCATTGGCTTGGAAATAGTCAGAAATTTCTTGTAATACCAGCATGGCTTGTTCACGGTTTGCCAAGTGATTTTGCGGTTGAACCTGAAAGCCTTTGGATGGATGAACGGTGTTCATGTCAATCTCTTGTTCTTTGTGCTGGGTAAAGGAAAGCGCCTGTGTGGTTATCGTTGCGGCAGCAGAAGACTCAGACGTTTGTGTCGCCCTTACAGGCTGAGTAAAAACATCGGTTTTGTAGAGCTTTTTTAAACTGGTGTGGATATTTTCAAGCTGAGTATCAATCGCAGCAAAGCTTGGTGCGTCTAAGCCCATTAAGGTATCTAACACATTTTTCAAAATTGACCATTCAGCCAGAATTGCCGAAAAATGTTGATAGTTCTGATATTGAAATGATTTTGATGTATTGAACAAGCTCTGCTCAAACTGTTCCAAAATCTGTGAGCTATTGGCATCATCTGTATAACTTTCTACTTGTTTCAACAAATGGTTTTTTTGTCTCAGTAAGGCGTCATAATCACTGAGTGAAAATGCAGGAACATTCACGATAGCGACTTGTTTAATCAGTGGAATCAAATGATTAATTGAACCTTGTAATAAACCTAGACGTTGATCTAAATCGTCTTCTTCAATTTCGGGATGAAGTTGTGTCCAATATTCACTTAGCGTCAGGTGCATAAGCTCTAGGGCTTTTGCTGTGCCTTCGAATCCGTATAAATTTGACCACGCTTCAAGTAACCAGCCCAATAAGCGTAAATCCTTCGATTTTCCCGTGAGAATCTCGATAGATTTTTGTTCAACGAAATGCCAGTCTGCTTGCTTAGGTTCAGCGAGCCAGTCGCCTTGATCGAGTAGTGGATCATCCTGAGTTTTTGCAATTTTGATAGCGTGGAATTCATTGGAAAAAGACAAGTCTTGTCCACATGGTTGATCGCTTGAGATAGGAGACAATAAAGGCTCGATTTCTAAGCTCATAATTTTACACTCTATATATTCTATTAAACTTGATTCGCTTTATTTTTAGCAGGATGTCGTTTCTTTTTAGCCGTGGTCTTTTCGACAGGGTCTAAAACATAAGTAATTTCATCATCTTTGACATCGATCTGAATGACTTTAGGCAAATAGTCTGCTGCCAAAGCTATCAATATCTCTGTGGCTAAAGCTGGCAATATACTGGCATTCAAAATGTGATCAACATTCCGTGCGCCGCTATCGACTTCCGTACAGCGACTTAATAACAGTTCTACCAGTTCCTCTGAATATTGAACTTTGGTTTGGTACTGCTTCTCAAGGCGAGAGGTTATTTTCTTGATTTTATGATGGATAATTTGAATCAGTAAATCATCATGCAGTGGGAAATAGGGAACGATACGCATGCGCCCTAAAAAAGCAGGTTTAAACTGTTTATATAAACTTGGTTTTAACTGCTCTGCTAAGTTTTCCGCAGTTGGCCATGTCTCAATCGGTTGATTCAAACACCCCTGCATAATGGCATTCGAACCTACATTTGAGGTCAAAATAATGGTGGTATTTTTAAAGTCGATGATTCGACCTTCACCATCCTCAAGTGTACCTTTGTCAAAAACTTGATAAAAGAGTTCTTGAACATCATTGTGTGCTTTTTCAATTTCATCCAGTAAAACCACACTATAAGGATTGCGGCGAACCGCTTCAGTCAGCACACCACCTTGACCATATCCCACATATCCTGGTGGGGCACCTTTTAAAGAAGAAACGGTATGTGCTTCTTGATATTCAGACATATTAATGGTGATCAGGTGGGATTCTCCACCATAAAGCTCACTCGCCAGCGCAAGTGCGGTTTCGGTTTTACCGACGCCACTTGGCCCTACCAACATGAATACGCCTTGCGGTTTATTGGGATCATCCAATTTTGCTTTAGATGTTTTAATTCCCTGAACCAGTTGATGTAGGGCAGAGTCTTGCCCCATAACACGCTCAGCCAGTTTGCTTTCTAGGCTGAGGATCTGTTTTATTTCATCGTTCACCATATTGCCAACAGGAATACCGGTCCAGTCTGAAATAATTTCATTAATGATTTGTGCATTAACTCGCTCAAACACTAAGGGATTTTGACCTTGTACAGTGCTTAATTCTTCACGAAGCACAGCAATCTCTTTTTGAGCATTGTTAACAGTTGTATCTTGTTGGCGTTGTTTTATCTGTTCAACAAGCGCTCTTTCTTTTTGCCACTGCGTTTGAGTGTACTCAATTTCACACTCAAGCTGTGCTAGTTTTTGCTTCAAATCGTGCAAGCGCTCATGATGAATCGGTAAATTTTTATGTTCATTTTCTAAAATCTCATATTCAAGTTTGAGATTATGTTGTTGAGCAAGTATCTGATCTAACTTTACAGGTTGTGCATTCTGAGTGAGTGCTACACGCGCTGCGGCTGTATCCAGTACACTAATTGCTTTGTCTGGGAGTTGACGACCACTAATATAACGATGTGAAGAGTGTACGGCTGTGACGATGGCTTCATCATCAATATTTAAATTAAAATGATTGGCCATGACTGGTAGCATGGCACGTAACATATCGATGGCGACATCTTCGGTTGGTTCTTCAACTTTAACGACTTGAAAGCGTCGACTGAGCGCTGCATCTTTTTCAAAATATTGTTTATATTCAGCCCATGTGGTTGCTGCAATGGTACGTAACTCACCACGAGCCAGTGCGGGTTTTAATAGATTGGCAGCATCATTTTGGCCTGCTTGACCTCCTGCGCCAATCAAAGTGTGAGCTTCATCAATAAATAAAATTATAGGATGCGTAGCAGACTGAACCTCTTGAATCACTTGTTTCAAGCGATTTTCAAATTCACCTTTTACGCTGGCACCTGCTTGTAATAGTCCCATATCAAGCGTATGCAGCTGAACATTTTTTAAAGCATCAGGCACTTGGTTGTTCACAATTTTTAATGCCAAACCTTCAACGACAGCCGTTTTTCCTACACCCGGTTCACCAGTTAATATGGGGTTGTTTTGGCGTCGGCGCATTAGGATATCGAGCATTAAACGTATTTCAAACTCACGACCGATAACAGGGTCGATAAGGCCATTTTGTGCCTTTTGGGTCAGGTTAATTGTATATTGATCAAGTGCTGGAGTTTTGTTTTTAGCCAAATGCTGTGCAGGCTCAGTGCTTTCGCTTGGCGCTGTTTCCTGTAAAACGTCTTGTTCGATACTGTTTGAGCATAGGTCTAAAAATTTATGCTTCATTGTATCGATCGGGAACAGTTCAAATTGGCTCGAAGCGCGTAATGCCATTTGATGCAAATCTGGTGCTGTTAAAAGTGCTACCAAAATATGACCTGTTCGAATGACAGGATTTTGTTCGGCTGAAGCAAGTAGCCACGCTTGCTCCAATAAACGAATAATGGATTGAGCAAATATCGGGGTGCGAGTATTTCCTTTAGGCAACTGGGAAAGACTGAGTTGTAAATCCTTAACTAAAAAATCATGGGAAATTTTATATTTTTCAACTAATAAGTGGAGATCATTTGGCTCTTGTTGTTCTAATAATTCAAGAAAAAAATGCTCAATTTCGATTTCATAATTTTGTTGATTAATACAACTATTTGCAGACTTCTCTAGAGCAACGCGCGCATGATTAGATAGCTTCTTAATTAATATTTTAAGGTTATTCATATGTAACTCAGTCATGCTTTATAGCAAAGTTTTTACAAGACAAATATGCCAATGGCTATCTGTGTTTTTAGTGTAAATATAAAATTATTTATAAATTAGCATTTTACAAGCCATTATAAATGCTATTTGGCGAGTATTTTATATATATGCCATCATAATACACAAATGAAATTTAGATAAAAAAGAAGATATATTACAAAAAGCAAACATAGTTACTTTTGAGTAACATTTCTTCCCTTGACTTTAGGTGCCATATTTTTGTTAAATCCAAGCGCATTATATAAGCAGAAAGTATTTACCTAGGGTGTGTATATTTTAAATCGAAGTTACTGATAATAATTTTAATTTTTTATTCATAAAGGTTTGAGGCAAGTTTTGAAAAAATATTATTTAATTTTACCTACATTCGTTTTATTAACGGTGACACCATTTGCTTTTGCAGCGGCAGAAGAGGGTATTAGTTTAAAAAATAAGTGTATTAAAGATTACCCATTGGTAAATGGTGAAACTGATCACAATTTACTGGGTTTATATGCACAGATTTGCGATAGTAAAAATAAAAAAAATGATGAACTAAAAAATAAATTATTGGTTCAAGCTGCAAGCCGCTATCAAGAACTCGGGAAAAGTTATAAAGCACTTCAACTGGTTGAAGAGTTAAATGCGCGAAATATTAATCATACATCATTAACAGATACTCGATTTTTAGCTGGTGTTTCGATTGCAAATACGGCGCTAAACCATATGCGTCAAGAAGAAATGCGCTATTTATCTGCAGATTTAACTTATCCACCTGCAAAAGATTTGTCTAATCTCGTTCGTAATTCTTTGCCTGCGCCAGATACGAGTGATGCAAAGGCCGTGGTAATCAAAGCACCAAAAAAAACCACGCGTAAAATCGCAAGTTCAACCAAACAAACCACAAAGAAAACAACGGCTCAGGTGGCAAAACCCAAAAAAGTTGAGAAAGTACAATCAACTGAAGTGGCGAGCAAACCGAATACAAATCCCTTCAATTCACTTTAAAAAATTTCATTTTTGAAATAATAAAAAATAGGATTTTCATATGGCTAAACGTGAAAGCGTCCAAAAAAAGTTACAGCGTATTCGACCACCTCGGGTGCAACTGACTTATGATGTTGAAGTTGGCGATGCTAAAGAAATCAAGGAATTACCATTTGTTGTTGGTGTTTTAGGTGATTTCTCGGCGGCATCTGAAATAGAAAAAACCAAGCTCAAAGACAAAAAATTTATTAATGTTGATTTAGAAAACATTGATGAAGTCATGGAGTCTTTAGCACCACGTGCAGCCTATCAAGTTGAAAATACATTGACTGAAGATGGTGGGCGTATGTCTGTTGATTTGACGTTTAAGTCGATGGAAGATTTTCGTCCTGAAAATGTGGTTCAGCAAGTGGATCCTTTGAGAAAATTGGTGGAGGCTCGTGAACGTTTGACTGATTTGCGTAACAAAATTTCGAATAATGAGCGCTTAGAAGATCTACTTGATCAAGTTCTGCAAAATACAGATCAAGTACGCAAAATGAGTGTGGAGGCTGAAAATGAATAATGCCCAATCTGCTGCAGTTGCTCAAGATACTACTGAAGAATTTACGCTCTTGGATTCAATTGTTGAACGCAGTCGAATCGCTCGAAATGAAGAAGAGCATGATCGAGCAAAAAGTTTAATTGGCGAGCTCGCTAAAGAAGTAATGGCTGGGACGATTACTGTTTCAGAAAATATGACTTTATCGATTGATAAGCGTATTGCTGAAATTGATGCGCTCATTTCGATGCAGCTCAGTAAAATTATCCATAATGAGCAGTTTCAAAAAATTGAATCTACATGGCGCGGTTTATATTACTTTTGCCAAGAAACACCCTCTAATCCATTGATTAAGATTCGTATGTTAAATACAACGAAGAAAGAATTAATCAAGGATTTTCAAGGCGCAACGGACTTTGATCAAAGTACATTGTTTAAAAAGATCTATGAAGAAGAATATGGATCATTTGGTGGTGCACCATATGCCACATTAATTGGCGATTTTGAGTTTGATCGTACCCCTTCAGACATGTATTTGCTGGAACAAATTTCACATGTTGCTGCAGCTGCACATGCACCATTTATTTCTGCAGCAGATGCCAACATCCTTGGGTTGGAATCCTTTACGGATATTGACCGTCCGCGTGAAGTATCTAAAATTTTTGAAACTGCTGAATATGTCCAGTGGCGTTCTTTCCGAGAAAGTGATGATGCACGCTATGTTGCATTAACAATGCCACGTGTATTAGGCCGTCTGCCTTATCACCCTAAGGAAGGTACGGCGACTGAAGGCTTTAATTTTGTAGAAGAAGTCTCTGGGCAAAATCACGATGAATATTTATGGATGAACGCAGCCTACGCTTTTGGCACGCGTTTGACCAATGCTTTTGATATGCATGGTTGGTGTGCTGCCATTCGTGGTGTTGAAGGTGGTGGCTTGGTTGAAGGGTTACCTGTTCATACCTTTAAAACCAGTGATGGTGAAGTCGTCTTTAAATGTCCAACTGAAATTGCCATCACCGATCGTCGTGAAAAAGAGCTCAGTGATCTTGGCTTTATTCCTTTAGTGCATTGTAAAAATACAGATTATGCAGCATTTTTTGGTGCGCAATCGACACAGAAACCTAAAAAGTATAATAGCGATTCTGCCAATGCGAACTCTGCTTTATCCAGTCAAATTCAGTACATTATGGCCGTTTCACGTATTGCACATTATTTAAAAGCTATGATGCGCGATAAAGTCGGAAGCTTTGCTTCGGCTGGAAACATTGAAACATTTTTAAATGAGTGGTTGGCTCAATATATTTTGCTTGATGACGGGGCTTCACAAGAGGCGAAAGCGCAATATCCGCTGCGTGAAGCATCTGTCAAAGTTGTAGAGAACCCAGCACAACCGGGGCACTACAAATCTGTGGTTTTCTTAAGACCACATTTCCAGTTGGATGAGTTGTCAGTATCACTGCGACTTGTTACTGAGTTACCTCAGTCCTCAAACTAATTTGAGTGCCAACACATAATAACTTTAGAATAGGAAAAGATTACAAATGAAAGACATATACGTACAGTTCAGAGGTAAATATAAGGTCGATGGCGAGTCGCGTGATACAGAGCACCAAGGCTGGTTAGAGGTGAACTCTTGGTCGCACAATATTCGTCAGCCAAAGTCTGCAACATCATCAAGTGTTGGTGGCCATACGGCGGAACGTGTTGAACATTCTGACATGCTGTTTGTTAAAGATTTGGATGCAACCAGTCCAAAGCTTTGGGAAGCATGTTCAGCTGGTTATACCTTTGATGAAGTACAAATTGATTTTTATCGCGCAAATGGCGATAAACGCATCAAGTATCTACAAATTAAATTGAAGCATGTTTTGGTTTCAAGTGTTACGCCAACAGTAAGTGAGGAAGGTGTTCCGCTTGAAGGGTTTGGTTTGAAATATGCTGCTGTGGAATGGACATATAACCAGCAAGATATTAATGGCACACAAAAAGGTGCTGTGACCAAGAAATGGTCTCTATCAAACAATACTGCATCATACGCTGCATAAAAATAACTGAAAAAATAAAGGCTAACCATCGTTGGCCTTTATTTATGCGAGATGATTTTAATCAACATGAATTTAGATCAGCTTTATCCCTATGGGTTTAGAAAAACGCTATTTGACCGATTACTACCGACCACTGAACAGGACCGATTGGGGATGTCTCTTCAGGAGCTACGTGAATCCGTCGCGACCGACTTAGAAGATTTGTTGAACAGTCGTATGGCCAATTTTAGTGATTCTATTGATGCTTTTCCGCTGGTAAAAAAGTCGATTGTTCAGTTTGGAATCATTGATTTTGTTGGATTATCGACTGCGAATCCGACCGATCGCGATAAAATTTGCCAATCGATTGCAGCGTCTATTACTGCGCATGAGCCGAGACTTAAACAAATTAAGGTCGAAATGTTGCTTGATGGACAGAATATGGGGGCTTTGTGTTTGAGTATTCAAGCCTATTTAAATATTCATCCTTTATATGAACCCGTGATTTTTGATGCTTTGCTCAAACCGACAACACAACAATATGTTATTTCTGCAAGAGCTTAATGGGGCTGATTTGTGATTGAAGAATTATTACCGTACTACGAAAAACAATTACAAGAATTTGGGCAGCAGTCCCGTGAGTTTTCGCAAAAATATCCAAAAATCGCTCAGCGTTTATCCTTAAACCAAGAGCAAGTAGATGATCCACATATTGAACGCTTAATTCAGTCTTTTTCTTTAATTGCAGCAAGAATTGATAAAAAGCTGGCGGACAGTTATGACATCTTTACCCGGTCTTTGTTTGAGGTGATGTTCCCTCAATACCTAAAACCATTTCCTGCATGTACTGTGGTCAGTTTTGAGGACTTAAATAAGTCTAAACAATTAACTGAAGCTCATCTCATTCCTAAAAATACCGCAATAAAATCACGCAGTTTTAAAGGTGTGCAGTGTGAATTTAGCACGACACAAGAGCTAAAATTATTACCCATTGAGCTGAGTCACCTCAATTTTAAAACCAACCCTAGTGCACATATGCATTTAAATCAAAATGCAACGCTAAGCTTGGGGTTTAATATTTTTAATCAGACGCATCGAATTTTAGAAAAAGAAAATTTGCCTATTTATTTGGATGCGATATCCAATTTTCCATTACAAGTTTTGGATGCTGTGTTCCAGTCGAGCACAGGCTTTTCATTAAAGTTTGGTCAACGCGTCATCGATATCCCAAATCCGTTTAGCATCATGGGTTTTGCTGAAAATGAAAGTTTGTTGCCCTTAGATCAACATACACATCATGCATATCGGCTATTGATGGAATATTTCTGTTTTTCTGAAAAATTTAATTTCCTCAATATGAACTTAGGTTTGTTAAAATATTTAGAAAAAGAGCAAAATCAGTTTGAAATTTTAATTCATCTTAAATTAAATTTAAATGATCAGGTCAATATTCGAAATTATTCCGAGTTGAATATCGCAAACTTTAAATTATATGTAGTACCAGTTATCAATTTATTTAAAAAACAGGCTGAACCTCAAAAAATTAATCATCAACAACTCGAATATCCTTTAATTACCGATGCTCATCATCCTGAGTTTTATCAAACTTATTCGATTACTAAAATGCAAATGATTCGTGAAAAGTCGAATAAAGATCAAACTACTTTTGACATTTATCCATTCTTTGCGATGAGTCATTATCAAAAGGATGAGACTCAGTTTTTTTATAGTTTGAATTCGGCACAGCTACAAAATAAATATGTTGAAACCGGTTATAGTATTATTTCAAAACACTTATCGCCTGAAACAACCAAATCTGATTTTATCAGTACGCAATTATTATGCTCCAATCGTGATTTACCCCATGAGGCATTGAGCCAAGCCAACAATATATTAAATTTGAATGATAGTAGTCTGGCACGGCGAGCTGTGGTTTTAAAAAGACCGAATAAACCCTATTACTTTGAACAAAATAAAAAAGAGCAATGGCGGATCATTTCGCATTTATCATTAAATACTTTATCTCTCACCAAGGGCGATGCTTTAAGCCATATTCAGGAATTGCTTGAACTGTATAACCTGCCTCAGCTCAAAGAAAACCACCTTATTATTAATGCGATTCAGTCGGTTAGTTTTGAATTAAAGCAAAAGATGGTGGATGCAAAACCATTCCCACTCTTTATACGAGGGTTGAAAGTAAATCTAGGGATTGATTCGAAAGTGTTTCGAGGACATAGCCTGTATATTTTTAGTCAGTTGTTGTCGCATGTCTTTAATCTAAAAGTCCAGATGAACAGTTTTGTCGATGTTGTTATTTCAGATGCTCAATCTCAACAGGAGTTATACCAATGCGTGCAGAACGTTGGTGGCAAGACACTTCTATAGTTGATGTACTGGTTGAACAACCGAACGCTTTTGAATTTATTCAGGCCACGCGATTACTACGTCATGCGGAGGCTCCCCATGCTCAAAAAGAAGGGGATTGGGCAAAGCAATTTAAGTTTCATAGTTCACTGAATCTTAATTTTCCGAATGCAGAAATTGAGAGTTTGACCCTTGACGAAGAAAAAATTCACTTAACCAACTTAATGATTGGTTTAACTGGGATTCAGGGCACCTTACCGTATAGCTATACCAATAAAATTAAACAAAGTGCGCGTATACAACGGAATGAAACACTTCATTTTTTAGGTTTATTTAATCACAAGCTCACTGCGCAATATGTGGATGCATCTTTAGCTTACCATTTACCGATTCGCTATGAGATTGAGCAAGAAAACCATTACCTCGATATTTTGCATGCACTAAATGGCTATGTGAGTGCTCAACATGAGCAGCAGGATTTAGATCATTATTTTGCTGAATTCGCTGGATTAATGCAGGGGCAAAATAATACATCACATGCGCTAAAAACCATGCTGAGTTGTGTGTTTAAGCAACCCTTTAAGATTAAAGAATTTGTTGAAGAGGTCTTTCATTTGTCCCCTGAACAAAGAAGCACACTGGGTGGTAATAATCAATTGGGCATTAATACCTTTTGTGGAGAAAATATCCGTCAAATAGATGGAAAAATTGAAATAGAAGTTGGCCCCGTCTCATACACCGAGTATTTAAAATTTTTACCCGATCAAGCTGAGAGTATAAAACTTAAACGATTACTTGCAAGCTGGCTCAGTCCAACGCTTGGGGTGGATTTAAGAATCATCCTGAGGAAAGAGGATATTCAACCGATTCAGCTGAGTTCAACGATGACCATTGGTTTATCACAAGGCGCTTTTTTAATGCCGATGCCAACTGAACACAATCATGAAACCTGTTATACATTGATGGGGATAGGGCATGCTTAAGCTCTTTATTGGTACTTTGAGCAGCTTGTTGTTGCTTGTTGCAGGAATCGTCATTTTTTATTGGCGAGATATTCAATATGACCCAACTGGGGCAGACCTGCTCAATTATTTGCTTCTATTTCCACTGATTCTGTGTGTGATTTTATGGTCTCCTGTATTTATTTATCATGCCATTAAAGCCCACCAAAAGCGCAAAGAGCAACAAAAACAAGCGCAAGTAGAGCAGCATCAGGATGATGACAACCAACAGGCTGAAGCTGTTGAAGTTCAGTGGTTGAACCTGAATATTTATTCCTCGTCTGCATATAGTGCTTTTGGGGAAAATGACGAGATTCTTGACGAGATTAAAAAATATAAAAGCCCAGAGCTCGATACGCAATTACAAAATGCCTATGGCTTACCGATGCTGTCTTATCGCATACATGCACTAGATCATGTCATTACAAATCAGGACGATGGTGAAGTCGTTGATCATCCGCGCCATCTGCGAATTCAAGCTCTGATCGAGCATCAACTAGAGCAACATGCAGAAACATTGTGGCAAGTCTCGCAGCATTTAAAGCAATCGGCTTTATTTTATGACAGTGAATTGGCCTATGAATATCGTATGCATCCGGCATGGATTGATCCTACGAGTGAATATGATAGCAATGAACCAGAGGAACAACCTGATGTGCAGCAGGTTGCTAAATTAAACCGTATCAATATACATATGCTGCTGCCTGAATCGATGTTACATGCTTGGAATGAAGAACAAAGCAGTGGCGTCGTACAGGATTATTTAAGTTCATTAGGCGTGATTACGCAGCAAATTCATCTTGAGCACCATTATTTCAGTCAAGAAACAGCCTATAAAGATTGGATGCTGTTATTGGAGCAAATTTCTCAGCAGTCAGAGGAAATCACGTTCATCCTGAATGTAGATTCTGAAATTGACCAAGAACTGCTTGATGAAAAAACATGGTTAACCGACCATTACTTGCCTGCTGAATATGCCTCTAGTTGGTGCTTAGCATCATCTTCTTTACCATTACTTGATATCAAACCCTTAAAACAACTCAAGATTGCACTAAACGAGGCCAATCTTGCCAATCATTTTGAATCCCCACCGATGAAGCAATTAGAACAATTTAAAGATATTCAGCCTTTTGTGCTGATGCTCGATGATATTACAGACATTCAAACCATGAAAAAACTTAACCAAATTTTCGATCGAAGTGGGATTGAATTGCATCACTTCATTCATACCAAACAAAGCTTTGGACATACGCAGCATTTGGCCAAAGTATTTGGATTTATGTTGAGTATGCATTTGCCTGATGAGCTGATGGCGATGATTTATAGCACTGATCAATTGTCTACACATTGTTTTCTACATGCGTGTGAAGACAGTAATATCCCTGTAGAACCAACCATTTAAATTAAAAAAGAATAAGAGAGTATTGTGAATTCTTTATTTTATAACGTCTTAGGTTATGTTTGGCAGTATGTGAGCAACCCTAAAGCCATTATGGCTATATCGGGTTTTGTCGCACTAATGGCCATGCATAACGTCATTCCAGCCAAATTTTTTTGGCCTTTAATGATTTGTTATGTATTCGGGTTGATGCTGTGGGGGATTTATTTACTCATTGTACGTCGTCGACATGCTGCACAAGGTGAAGCTCTTGCCGATGCCATTGCACATGACACCAATGCAGAATATGGCAAACAAAAAAACAAAGATGAACTTCATTTGATTCAGCAACAAATGAAAGAATCTATTCAGTTGATTCGAAAATCAAAACTGGGGGATAAAAAGGGCAATGCTGCACTCTACGAGTTGCCATGGTATATGGTAATTGGTAATCCTGCTGCAGGTAAAAGTTCGGCCATTTATAATTCGGGTTTAAAGTTTCCTTTTGAAGAAACTCATCAAAAATCAGTTTCTGCTGGACTCAGCGGAACGCGTCAATGTGATTGGTTTTTTTCAACAGAAGGCGTGTTATTAGATACTGCGGGTCGTTATTCCGTTTATGCGGAAGATCATTTTGAATGGTTAGGTTTTTTAAATATCTTGAAAAAAAACCGCTCAAAAGCACCAATCAATGGCTTGATCGTGATTGTCAGTATTGCTGAGTTGGTCAGTAACAGCCCAGAAAAGTCGATCAAACTGGCAAAGAATTTACGTGCACGGATTCAAGATCTCACTGAGCGCTTAGAGGTTTTTTCGCCTGTTTATTTGGTCTTCTCTAAAATGGATCTGATAGCAGGCTTTACTGAGTTTTTTGAATGCTATGAAGTCGGTGAGTTTGATCAGGTTTGGGGGGCGACACTGCCTTATACAACTGATGGAGCTAATAATGCTGTTGAACTGTTTGAAAAACACTATTCCATCTTATATGACGGTTTAAAAGGCGTCAGTACGACACATCTCAGCCGTCGACACTCGCAGAATATTTCTCCAAGTGTCATGACATTTCCTTTAGAGTTTAAGAGCTTAAAGCCTGCGTTAAAGACATTTATCGGCACGCTGTTTGAAGATAACCCTTATCAATTTAAACCTGTTTTCCGTGGCTTTTATTTCACCAGCGCACTTCAAGAAGGCATTATTGAAAGTCCAATGACCGAGCAAATTGCTCAAGACTTTTTATTGCAAAAAGGTTTAGACAATGAAAATGGCATTCCAACGCGTTCAGTTTCGCAAAACCATGGCTATTTTTTAAAAGGTTTATTTTCAGACATTATTCTGAAAGACAAGAACCTCGTTAAACAGCATATTAACCCTAGCCGAAAGCGTCAGCGTTATATCGCCTTTGTTGCCGCTTTATTTGGTGTAGCCATCATTTTAAGTCTATGGGTGTGGTCTTATCGGAATAATCAACAATTGATTGCAGACGTACAAGCCGATTTAGACAAAGTCGTTTTACTTGAAAAGCAATCAGGTCAAGAGTTGTCTACACAACTGAGTGCACTCTTGATTTTACAGGAACGTATGCAGCAGTTGGACCAATTTGAAGAAGATCGTCCTTTAAAGCTGGGTTTTGGTCTATATCAGGGAGATGAGCTGCGGGAGAAGCTAAAAACTGAATATTTAAAGGGTGTTGAGCAAATTGTATTGACTCCAACACAACAAAATATTGCTCAATATCTACAGCGGGTGAAAAGCAATGAAGAGAAATTGCGCACAAACCATGCAAATGTAGAGCTGACGCCTGTTGCAAAAACACAGCAATATTTAGAGCCTAATGATGCAAATCCACAAGATGCATACAATGCTTTAAAAGCCTATTTAATGATGGGTAATACCCAATATATGGATGCAAGTCATTTAAGTGATCAAGTCACACGCTTCTGGCGTTCATGGTTGGATAATAATCGTGGGCAAATGCCGCGCGGAGAAATGATCCAAAAGGCAGAGCAAATTTTGTCGTATAGCATGACTTTAGCTGGCGATCCTAAATTTCCTGTACTCAGCTCAGACAGCTTGGTCGTGGATCAAACGCGTCAAGTTCTTCTGTCTGTTGTTCGTGGAATGCCTGCACGAGACCGTGTTTATAATGAATTAAAAATGCGTGCGGCTGTCCGTTATCCGGCATTAACCATAAAGCAAATGCTTGGCGATGCCAATCAAAATGCAGTCTTAGGCAGTTATGCATTACCGGGTATGTTTACACATGCTGCATGGTCAGAATATGTTGAACAAGCCATCGATGAAGTTGCAAAACGTCCTACGGATACCAAAGACTGGGTACTCAACAGCACACAGTCGGATGACTTATCATTTAGTGGTAGCCCAGATCAAATCCGTAAACAGCTCACAGAACTCTATAAAAAAGAATATATTGCGGAATGGCGGAAATTTTTAGGTGCGATACATTATGCCAAAGCTAAGGATTACGGACAACAGGCGAGCTTTGTCCAAGTTTTAGGCGAGCCTGAAAACTCACCCATTCGTAGTGTTTTTGATCGCGTTGCGAAAGAAACCAGTTGGGACAATCCAGTCGTAATGGCGGAGCTGGCAGCGCCACAAACAGGTTTTGTGGCTTGGTTTAAACGCAAAGTATTAAGACGAGATGAAACTCAGATTGATGCTAAAGTCATGAATCAAGCGCAAGGCCCGATTTCTAAAGAATTCCAAATGTTTTATCAGTTGGTGCGTAAACGTGATGATCAACAAAATAAGTCTTTGCTTGATGAATACATGCAATCTTTAGCTCAAGTTCGAAGTAAATTCAATGACTTGAAAAGCTCAGGTGATATTGGGCCATCTGCGATGAGTTTGGTTAAGTCGACCATTAATGAGCAAAATTCTGTCTTTAATACAACGCAGAAGTTGGTCGATGAAAAAATGTCAGTTGGCCTATCTGAGGTTGATCAGAAACTGCTCCAAAAGCTGTTGATGTCGCCACTGACACAATCATTTGAAAGTTTAATTCTCCCAGCGCAAGATGAGATGAATAAGCTATGGGTTATGCAAGTCTACCAACCTTTCAATACGAACCTGAGTAAAAAATATCCATTTAACTCTTCAGCGACACTGCAAGCAACAAGCAATGAAATTAGCCAGATTCTTGGCGAAAATGGCAGTATTGCGCGTTATGTCAAAGAGTATCTTGATCCACTTGTTATTCGTCGTGGTTATACCTTGACTTCTAAGACATGGAAAGATTTAGGGATTAGTTTAAATCCACAATTTGTAATGAATTTTCAAAGCTATGTTGCGCCAAGTAATGGGATGGCAACAGGAGCGTTAAATCAAGCTTCGTCTGCACCTGCGGCTACGGCGCAATCCAATTTTCAATTTTACCCAATTGAAAATCCTAAGTTTTTATCCTATACCATTGATATTGATGGACAAAGAATGCTTTATGAAAACGGTATTCAACAATGGGTGAATTTTGTATGGCCAAATGCCGGAGCAATTCCAGGTGCACGTATTACAGCCATTGATTTAGATGGGAAAACGCATACGATTTTTGAGGCACCTGGTGAATATGGTATTAATCGTTTAATTGATGGTGCTGAGCGAACGCAACGTGGCGGAAGCTATGAAATGATTTGGAGAAATCAGCAAAATCCAGAGCTTGCAGTAAAAGTCAATTTCCGTTTAATCAGCGGGGACGCCAATGGTGGAGTAGGCGGGCAGCGCAGTTACAATGGCATGCAACTGGTCGATCAAATTGTCACCAATAAATCCGTACGTGTGGTGGCAGCGCAAACCACACCTTCAGCAACAGCTGCAAGTCCTAAAGCTCCAACACCAGGTATACAGGAGCCTCGTTTATGATTTCTAGAAAGTGGCTAGGTTGTAAGGAGTATTGCGATGGATGAACTGCGTACCTTAGCTTTATATTATGGAAAATGTCCTGCACGTGGTGATTTCTTAAAAACACGCGGCCAGTATGCCTTAATTCAACTGATTGATCAGTGGATTACTGAAGCATTAGAACATGCCATGCAATCAGAGGGATTTAGTCAAGCGTATGAAAAGCTACCTTCATTAGACTTTTTTATTGCCAATCCACAAGAAAATAATTTTCTTGTGGCAAATTTGATAGCCAGTCACGATAGTTCTGGCCGTCAATTTCCAATGGTTTTGAGTCATTTATTAGAGGTTGAAAATAGTTTTGATAATCTTATTTATGCACCATATCGCTATAAGCAAACTTTAATCGATTTATTTCAAAAGAATCGTGTGGTACGTTCGATACGTGACCCCAATATCGTGCTTGATAAATTATCTAAATTAAATAATGAGATACAAGTTTTTAATAACAGCGAAGTTTCGGCATTTTATGAACACCATACGATACATTCATTTGCTCAATTACTAAGAATGACCAGTTACGAGCTTGCACAAAGCATGATTGGACTCGGGTTATTGTTACAGCCCGTCATTCAACATGGTACTAGTCGCTTAACTAAGGTGTTGATTTTACCTATTAATAACTCTAGCTACTGCTATGAAATTGCGGCTTTTTGGGTCAATCTAATCAGTTTTTTTATTCAAAATCAAAATGCTGAGCTTCTGATAGGAATTTTACATAGCGAAAAACCCGTACTGCTTTTTGGCTTTCAAGGGGCTGATATTATGACTTTAAGTGAAATTTTCACGCAAAAGTTAGATTCAGATCACTGGGTTTCATTGGTTCAAGCCAATTGGATTGATGCATATTTAGAGCAAAATGCCGGTTTGGCAACGCTGGAGCAAGCTTTGTGTGAGCGGCAATTGAGCTTAATACAAGCTGTGAAACTTTTTAAAAAAACTTTTATAGATTAGTAAAATATGAAAATAAATCATAGATTTAAGTCGAATAAATGGCTGCTGACTTTAACGTTGGTTTTGAGCGTGAATGTCTGGGCTGAACCGATTATTGTTGAAGGTGTTGTTCCAAATGATGCCAGTAAGCAAATCATTTTAAACAAGATGTATAGTGTTTATGGCACTGACCAAGTGATTGATAAAATAAAGGTTAAAGCGGTTAATGCTCCAAATGGTTGGAGTGAATCTGTTGCGAATATGGTGGTTCCAGAGTTAAAAAAAGTTCACCAAGGTAAATTTTCTGTACGTGGTACGCAAATGGAACTTAATGGAAAAATATCGAGTTCAAACGAAGTTCAGCCAACAACAAACTTATTCCAAAGTCTAGTAACGCCACCATATCGCTTAAATGCACAGCTTTCTGTCAATCAGGCCGAACAGCAAATTATAGATGAAGCGCTTAAAAACAGAATTATAGAATTTGAATCTGGCAGTGCGGTTTTGGCTGCGAGTGGGACTCAGATCTTAGATGAAATGGCGGTGGCACTAAATAAGGTTGGTGGGAAAAAGGTCAAAATTATTGGACACACAGACAGTTCAGGTGATGCTGCAAAGAATCTTGCTTTAAGTAAAGAACGTGCTGTAGCTGTTAAAAACTATTTGATCAATAAAAGTATTGCAGCAGAACGCTTAAGTGTTGAAGGATTGGGCTCGAACAAACCTGTTGCTGATAATGCAACTGCAGATGGTCGTAAGAAAAACCGTCGAATTGAATTTGATGTAATCTAAGTTATTTATAAAAAGCTACATAATCAAGTGTGGCTTTTTATAAATAACTTAGATTGCGTATAATGTATATTATGTTAAATAGCATATCCAAGACTGTAGCCTACGCAACCTCAGTTGGTGCTACAGCTCGACATTGTGAATCTCAGTAAAATTATATTCACAATGCCGAGTACGCTAATGAACATAATATACGTTATGCCGAAATCTACGCACGCAACCTATCAATGTGATGATCTAACTTTATAAAAAATTGTTTAAGCTGATCTATTTCTTTATCGTTATCTAATTCTGAATTTTGCAGTTGTTCTAGGACTGTCTCCAGTAGATCGCGCATGTACTCATAGTCGGCTCTGGTGAGTGTGCCCTTGTTTCTGTCATAGCTGACTGTTTTGTACAAATGTTGGTTTACACGCATAAATCTTTACCGGCATCTTATTTATGCCTGATCTTTAACATACCAACTACGGTATTTATCTAAATAATTATTAAATTCAGTGATAAAAACATGAGACATATCTTCATCACTTAATATCTTTTGTAAAACTTCAAGATTGATTGAAACATTTAAATTTCCACTTAAATGCTGTTTAGCAACTCTTTGAGCTTCATCTGTAACTTGTTGAGATAACATATTTTTCCCCTCAGTTCGCGCCATACGGACGCTCTGTTTTTATCGCTTAGAGTTTATACGGGAGCTGTAATCAGGGAAAGAAGGTTTTTAAATTTTAATTACTCGAATCACTCGTAGGCACTCGTTCTGTTAATTTCTTTCGATATTTCTTAAAGCGCTTTAAACGCCAATATTTTTCTGTAAATTCAATAATTTGAATAGGAAATCTTGAAAGGAATAAACCTGTACAGAATCCTGTAAAAATAGTCCAATACAGTAAATGGTTAATTACTTGCATTTCAGGTGTCATAGTGAATTTGCCCCTGTAATATCTCTTGGTACTGGTGAACCTAATGGAATTTGTTCAGGTTTAACAACTGGGTTTTGGGCTTTTGCATATCGTTCAGCGTCTAAACGAGCAATATTTTCTTGGTAAGCTTTTTTATAATGATCATCTGTTGCTTGTTCTACAGGCTTTATTTCTTGCTTTTGAGCGAAATAATTGAAAGGTCTATCACCATCATTAATGACACGTCTGCAATCGGCCTGAGAGACTTTTAAGCGTGTACCCTGCTGTGTATATGCAATGTACTCGCCATTAAATTTGGCACAGCCTGCAAAGACAGGTTTTGCGGTAACTTCATATGTCAAATCGGTAAACGACTCATCATTAAAAGGCATATTCGGGTTATATGAAACTGTAGAAACGGAATGTTCAGAATTACCTACAGATTGATTACCCTTAGATAGGTCATCAAACCACTTAACACATTCAGGTTTTTCTACATTGACACCTTTACGGCATTCAAGTTCAGGATCAAAAGCCTGTGATTGAGTTGCTGAGGTATTGGTTTTATCAGTAGGTTTATGCCCAGTAGAAGCATTTTGCAAATTGGCAAGGTTGTTATCTTTTCCGACCATTCCACGGATCGCATCTGCAAAGGCGCCGAATATTGGAATTTTGAAGAGCAAAGAAATAATAATAATTGCACCAATTAGAATGAAAAATGCATTTCTAATCCATTTCCAGGGCATTTTAAAACCCATAGATGAGTGATTTGCAGCACTGGTATAGAGACGTTGAATTGACTTTTTATAAGTCAATAATTTGTACTCAGAATACTTTTTAGGTTCACGTTTTGAATCAGCAGCTGCACGAGGATTCGACAAGAATTGATCAAATGTATAAATAGAACAGCAATTGGGATTACCGTGCGGTCTCTTTACAAAATATAGAACATGAACAATTTTTCTTAATGATTTGTGCAAGTTATCAGGATCAGGAGTCATCAAGAAAAGATCAATGTCATAGTGACGAATCTTTGATAATTCTAGGATCATTGGGTTTTTTGAAGGTCGATTACCATCAAATAGAAATTCAGGTCTATCCTGAAATTCATCATAGAAAATCTTAGAACCTAGGGGTGCCGTTCTCCAGTCGTCAGGGGGTGCATAAACATTATCAACCTTAATACCGTTAATATCGGCCATTAATTGGTGTACAGGTTTTAAGAAATCTAATTTTAAGGATGTATGGTTTTTAAGAACGTATTTAATGAAATCATTATAAATAATATGGAATTTAAAATATTCAAGGAAATCCTCTCCATCCTCAATATTTTGGAATTGTTCGAATGAAGAAATAAGTTGTTCAGGTGTTTTGAAATTGCAATAAACCTTTGGGTTTTCAAGAGCTAATGCTTCGAGAGTATCAGCGAAAGAAGTATAAAGTTGGTTTAAATCTCGGTCTTGTAATATTGGATAATTTTGCGAATACGCTTCGCTATTCGATTTGAGATTGGCTAAATTTGTTAAGTTCAAATTGTAAAGCATATCAACACAGAAGTATGATTTGCCCGAACCGTTTTTACCTACAATTAAATAGTTCATTTTGATAATGTCCGTAAAAATACTTGTTGTGAGTTCAAATAGATACGAATGCCAACGGCAGAAATAACAATAGAAAGTGCTACATCAAGACCAGAAAGGTTAATGGCATAGAAAATTGTTGAAAGATTGGCAAAGTTAGACTGCAAATATGATAAGAATTGGTCATAAAGCTCTCTTAAAAGTACATAAGAACCTAAACCAAGACCTGCACCAGTAAGGGAGTTTTTTACAAAGCCTTTTGATGAGAATTGAATTACAGAAGTAAGTAAAGATGAGAAATTAGCCATTCTTTTTTTCTCCACGTCCGACAACGATCATGTAAGCAGCAATCCAACCGCAAGTAACATTGATGTAATAAAGCTTTCCAAACCATTCGCATACACCTAAATATGAGTAAGTAATGTTGTAAGTACCACCAGTAGGTAATGGAAATGGATAAGAAAAGTCAGGAGGACATTGACCAGAAGCATTAAATAGATTGGTTTTGACATCAGGTATATCCATTTCAGAAACGTCAACCTTGGTATCTTCATCCTTGTGATCAGGCTCTTCTTTCGTCCAATCAAACCATTCTGTAATTTTTTCCCAAAGAGATTTCTCGTCTGCTTTATGCTCTGTATCACGGTTCATCCAAGTACAAAGAGTTGCAGCATATTCACAAAAAGCGGGTAATTCTGTTGTTTCAGGATTTGGTTTAGTTTGTGTCGATGTTTCAGTTTTTGTTGATGTTGAGCCGTCAGGCATGGTCGTTGTTTCAGTAACAGTTGTTGTAACTTCACCCGTATCAGGATCAGTTTTAGTATCTGTGCGTGTTGTAGTTTTTGAGCCGTCAGGGTTTGTTGTCGTTGTTGTTTTTGAGCCGTCAGGGTTTTGAGTTGTATCCGTTTGTGTAGAATCTTGAATTGAGGTTGTGTAAGGGTTTTGCAAGTTTGCATCACGGTGTTCCATATAGTTATCCATCATCTCATCTGTGATTTCATTCGGGCCGAATGATGGATCAGAACCCTCTGGGGATTTAGGCAAGGCATTACCTTTTGAATCTTTTGGAGAATAGATATATGTAGTTACTGGGTCAGTAATAGAGTGCGTATTGTTTTTGAACCAGTTATAAAATGCATCTTCCATTTCACCATCAGGTACAGGAACGTTGCCCGGCTGTGGTGCAGATGGGTCATAGCTAGGATTTGAGTTTCTTTGAACACCTGAGCCAACACTAGAACCATCGGAATTGTTGCAAGTTGCACGGGCTATATCGCCTGAAATAACTACATTAGAAATTCCTGCAAATCCTGAACCTTGGTATTTCTTACAAGTTGCATTAAGTGCTTCTGTGGGTGTAACAAATTTTGTAGTTAGATCATAAGACCAAAAGAATTGATGATGAGAGCCTACATCTGTTTCAACTGGCTTTTTCGTTACCTTACCGCCCTCATCAATAACCCAACCAACACCATCTAGAATTTGATCCATTGCAATTGCAGCACCAACAGCAACAGCACCACCCTTTAAAAGGTTTTTAGCGTGTTTAGCCGTATTTCGCTTGAATGAATCATCATTAGCAGGGATTGAAACTTTGGTGTTAATCGTTGCGTTAGAACCATCTACAGTGACACGTTGGGTAATGTCAGCGTTAATCATGTCATTTGCAGCACGAACATTAGAAACACCAATTCCATTGCGTGACTTCATTGCAGCGTCATAAATTGATTCTTGACGTTCAGCAGCACCCGCAAAGACTGGAGAGGTAAAGGCAGTGCAAAGTAGGATTAAAAGTATTTTTAGTTTCATGATCGATTACCGAAAATAATATGACCTGAGCTAATGAAACAAAGCAAAATGAAGTACGGGAAAATAATGTGCATGGTGCCCTCTCAAATAAAAAAAGGTCGTACTGCGCGCCCTCGTACGACCTTATTTTTCTTCGAGAGTGCCTAATACATTAATATTAGAATGCTGCTCGAATTGCTTTGATCCCTTTAGCAGCAAGAAAAATCATTAGGACAGCAGCACCGACAGTTGAGACAGCAGCAATCAAAAGACCGATGTAAGTCAAAATGTCAGTTACATCTACAGCAGGCATTGTTACACCAGCAGCAAAAGACGGACTTGCAACTGTAAGAGCTAAGGCAATTACAGAGGCTTTTTGA
The DNA here is from genome assembly GCF_002018925.1 of Acinetobacter sp. MF4642. Lineage (NCBI taxonomy): Bacteria > Pseudomonadati > Pseudomonadota > Gammaproteobacteria > Moraxellales > Moraxellaceae > Acinetobacter > Acinetobacter sp. MF4642. The sequence goes on along the minus strand of NZ_MVON01000021.1, from coordinate 1,888 downwards.
ACAACTGAAAGCTGTTTGAAACGAGCGTCAGCTTTAACAGCTTTGATTAAGGTTTGTTTTTCCATAGTTTTTATACCTATTTGATTACACGTTTTAAAGCAGGGACAAAACTAGATACAGCAAGGACGAGCCAGTAAGCAGTGCCTAAAATTGTTGCTTCGGTTAAAGAAAGCTGAGGAATAATCGAAAATGAGTATTCAACACAGCTTATGACTTGCTGTGTCTGTTCATCTAATTGACACAAAGCGAGCATTTGTTAAATTCCTTAGCCTTTACACTTGGTTAAGTGCAAAGACATATTGTTTTTGTGCATTAAGTTGAAGCATTTAGGACATTCGCGGATGTCGCTTCCAAATAACACGTATTTGATGTTCATAATTAGACCTTCGGTGGAAGAATCACGTTGGTAAGCACTTGTTTTTGACTTTTACCAGTAGAGACAAAATCAAGTTCCAAGGTCACTTCAAACGGAAATTTACGACCACTTAACTGGACTAAATTACGTGAATCTTGCCATTTGAATTCTGCTACACCCTGCCCAACTGCATTGCCTTGGGAAGTGTCCATTGGGATAAGTGCATAAAGAGTAACGTAGTCATAATGACGACCGTCTTCAGACTTCCAATCAGTAGCTTTTGCACCCACTAGGTTTGCTTTCATTTGTGTCATTTTTTACATCCTCATTGCAGTGACTAATACATGGTCTAACCGTTTGGGATAAGCCAACGGATCAGAACACGAAATAATGTTAATAAGTTCTTCAGGTTCAAAGACTTTCTTAAATACGTTGATATATTTGCCGTATTGTTTTTTGATAATTTCTAAAGCAGCATGAGCATTGATTGAAGCTGCCTTTTTCATGGTTTCGATACGTTCAGGCTGAATATCTTCAGATAGAAATTCAAAACATGGATATGCACCAATAAAGTATTCGGACGGTGACAACAGCATGGCAAAAGGTAATGCCTGATCACGTGATTTAAACTCGATTTCAGCACGTTGCCAGTTATCATCTGGATCGCCCTCTGCCCTACCTTTTTCATATAAGCGGAGATATTTACCTGATTCACGGCTACCAATATTTAAAGTACGACCGCGACCGTTAGGACGCTTCCAATTGCCCTTGTGCTCTACATTTGGTTGACGGTTGCCGTTTTTAAATCCACCCATGCCATCCATCATATTGCCCCAGTCAACATTGATACGTTTTCCATCAAAGTCATCATGAGCTATGTCTACACGGGTTAATTTTCCACGTGTTGCAACCGTTGTTAGGAATGTATAAAGACGTTGTTCCCAACCCTCTTTGGCCATTGAGCAGCCACGACCCGAAAGCATCACCAAATAGGTATTACGTTGACCGCCAACGCAGACAAATCCGCACTTATCGCCTATTTCAAATGAACTTTGGTACATGTTCTTTTTGCCTTTATCGGCAAGGGTTAGTTGTAATCCGAAGATGTGCTCTATATGTTTTTCGATTTCTAGAGCCATTGCGAAATTTAATTCTGTTTCGTTGATGCTTTGATCATCATTAAGCGCATTTACAAACTTGTGGTTTAAAGTGCCACAGCTATCAGTGAAGTTGACCCAGTCAATGACTGCAATTTCATTATCAGCGGGTAAACGGCATGGAACTTGTTTAGCACCTCTCGAAGTCATAACCATGTGCAAATAGGAAACAGGGTTTAAACGTTCAAAAGGCAAAGGCAAATCGGCATCTTTCAAATGGGAGTGAATGGATTCGAATTCCGTTACCCCCATCTTATTAATGGGGGTATCTAAAAATCCCATTCCCCACGTACAACTCTGTGGTATTGATTGTTTTTTGTTCAACATTATTCAATCCCCATATCACGCATGATGTCGTTTTCTTGTTTTAGTGAAT
>NZ_MVON01000020.1:0-53243 GCF_002018925.1 Acinetobacter sp. MF4642 | reverse complement strand
CCATTTCAGTAAAAACATGTCGAGGTACGCCAACCAAGCGTTTGAATTCAGAATCTGAAAAACGATTTAATTTCTGATATCTCATGAAATTTATATTGAGGTGGTTTTTACTTTCGCAAGAGGTCTATTGTTTTAATTAATTTAAATAGAAATATATCAAAGTAATATTTAAATATTTTAGGGTCTGTTGACATTTCAAGTATAGAATTTACCCGATAAAGGTAGCCAAATAAATATACAAGCTAATGCAACTGCCCCCTCATAGCTACACTTTAGCTTATCATATCGTGTTGCTATTCCTCTGAACTGCTTTAACCTACAAAATGCATTCTCAACTAAGTGTCTGATTTTATATAAATACCAATCCATATGATCATTATTTGACTGAGTATTTGATTTTCTTGGAATATTCGCTTTAGTTTTTTTCACAGATATTTGTTCTCTTAATGATTCAGAGTCATATCCTTTGTCTGCACAACATACTTCCGTTTCACTCAAATCAAGTTTTTCAATCATTTTGGGAGCAATCTTGACATCATGTATCGTTCCATCGGAGATAATAATTTCGATTGGATTGCCATCCGCATCAACAGCTAAGTGTATTTTAGAACTATTTCCACCAATGCTTTTAGAAATATCCTGATCTTTTATTCCAGCAGAATGTTGGTGTGCCCGAACATGACTAGCATCAATAAAAACCCATTCCATATCAGCATTTGAAGAAATTAATTTAAATATTTTCATTAACTTATCATTTTTACACCAGCGATTATATTTTTTAAAGATTGAGTTATACGAACCAAATTCTTTAGGCAAATCACGCCATGGGCAGCCTGTTCTTATTCTATAAAGTATTGCTTCGACAAAATTTCTCAAATTAGATTTGAAATAGATATCAAAATTTCGGAAAATAGAAAGTAACTTAGACCAGTGTTGATCATTCAGCATTGTACGAGGCATAGCGAGAAGTAAATTTGGTTTGGCGATTAAATTTTACTTTCTCGCTATTTTTTTGAACAGAAAATGTCAACAGGCCCCAAAGTAATATTTAAATATTTTATTTAAATCGCTTTTTCTTTCTACTTTTTATGGTGAATATCCGCTCACAATGCTGTTTTCTCACTCAATTTCTACCTTAAAACCAAAACAGCCATTCTATTTCTAGAATGGCTGTTTCCGATCATCTCAACATGTTTAGAACTTCATACTGATACGCGCCCAATAATTACGTCCAATATTATTGAATTGTTCGGTTGCAGCATAATCAAAACCTGAACTTCCAAGTTTATTCAAATGCTCGGCATAGTTTTTATTCAGCACATTATCTATTCCGACTGAAAGGTCTAAATCTTTTTGGATATTATAAGTCCCATTTAAAGACAAAGTTCCAAAACTTTTACTATCTTCTAAATCGTATCCAATGATATTGCCTTCTCGATAACTGGTACGATCTTGTGCTGCCACCACACGCCATAACAAACCAAGATTATATTTCTCTTGCACATAACGTAGATTGAAACGCCCTTCTAATGGTGCAATTTGCGGTAAAGCGGTGTGATCCGTTGTATTTTCACCCCACGCATACATGGTACTGATATCCGCTTGAATTTGATCCGTCAACTGGTAAGCTACACCTACTTCAGCACCGGCAATGGTTGCATCGACATTTCGGCTACGAGCTTCATATTTCGTTTTACCCATAGAAATCACGGGTACATATTTAACTAATATATAGTCTTGAATCAAACCTGCATAAACTGAAGCCCATGATTTAAATGCACCCTGTTCATATTGATAACCTGCATCAAACTGCGCGGTTTTTTCATTCTCTAAATTGGCAAAGGTCGTACCTGTACTTTGATGGTATTTGGTACTAAACAATTCCCAATAATCAGGCACACGCTCTACATAACCCAAACCTGCGTAAGTTTTAACATGTTCCGCAAGTTCACTTTCAATTCGAATAAAACCACTTGGCAGGGTTTCTTTACGCTCTGTATCAGTGGCTAAGTTATCGATCTTCGCTTGATCGAGGCGTGCACCTGTCACCAGTTTATGCTGATCATTGAATGCATAACTCAGCTCACCGAAAGCCCCATAAGACTCAAAATCCATATCTCCGACACGAGCTTTATTTTGATAAGGAGACATTAAGCTACCACTACGTTTAGTGTGCTCATTTTTTTGACTATCAATACCTGAAATAAGTTGCAATTGTCCCCAGTCCTGCGTCATAGCAACCCGTGCATTTAAAGTCCTACGAGCAACATTTGAAGCCATCGGCATTGACATACCATCTGCGGGATTAAATTTTCGCAAACTAAAATTATCCATGACATGATCGTTATAGCTATAGTCCACCTGCGCTTCGACTTTCTTGATCACCTCACTAATGTTTTTCTTTTCAACATGTAAACCTAGACTTTCACGAGCAAACTTAGAGCCATCCATGCTACGTCCAGCATAGACTGCCTCACCATCACTCTTCCCACCTTTCAGCTCTATCCATGTGTCCTCATTTGGAGTCCAGCCCAGCGCAAGATCTGCATTCCACTTTTCCCAATCGGACGGAACCGTATTGCCAGCTCCATCTTGATAGCTATCTGCAATCGAACGGTTGGCATTTAAACGTGCGTATTTCGTTTCATCACCAACAGCGGCTTCAACATTCTGATCCAAGCGACCATAAGAGCCAAGCATGACACTGGCTTGTCCGCGATAGGGTTTCACCGAAGTGAGCTGTTCAGGTTCACGTTCAAAAATAACAGTTGCGGCTGAGCCAGTATGTGCATACTGAACAGTTTGTGGCCCTTTTACGACTGTGATTTTGTCGTAGCTTTCAGGGGAGACATAAGAAGCTGGATTATCCATACGACCTGGGCATGCGCCTAAATTTTCCGTACCATCTGTGAGGATTTTAATACGTGAGCCAAACATACCGCGGAAGGTGACATCACCATTCGCCCCACCATTTTTGATTTGGTTAAAACCCACAATACTTTGTAGGTAGGCTGCACCATCAACCGCAGGAATTGGCTGAGTGGGTTGTTTAGGGTCAGCATGTACAATCAGACCATGGGCATCATTGCCCTGCTGAGCCGTCACCACGATAGGTGCTAAAATGTGTGCACTGTCTGCTTCAGCGGCAAATACGACGCTTGAAAAACAAGCAAGGGAAATCGCAGCCGCAAGAGGCTGTAAAAAGAATGTAGGCTGAGCCATTTTTATTCTCACTGAATCTATAAATACAACTAGGCTAGAGTCCGTTAAGACCCGAAAAATATATGTCTAGGTTTATACAAACAGTGGCGGTGCTCGCCCTTGAGGTAGTAAAAAGAGTTGTTGCAGTGCAAACCAAACATGCGCAAAGGCTTTTTGGAATGCAATTAAACGGACTTGAATACGGTCAAGTACCGCTTTTAACTCTAAATCAGGCGGCAGCACGAGATTGCCATATACCGTACAGTATTGGCATTGATGACTTGCATCATGATGATTGTGTTCGGCATGTTGTGAACTGAGTTCATGCTGATGTGTTGAATGCTTTTCAGCATGAGAACTGAGATGTTCAACTGGTTTGAGTAAAAGCGCACGCGAAATGGTTTCACAGACCGGCGCAATTTGATATTGCGTCGGTAGTAAAGGCTGTAAAAAAACAGCAATCTGTAAAAACACAGCTACACAAGACAGTAGCAACGCAGCTCTAAAAAACAATCCATTCCATCCGAATTGAGAACGCGGCCAGTATAACAAAGCCCAATTGAAATTGGGCTCACTTTAAAGATGATTTTTAAGCAAAAAAACTTAACCGCGTTTCACAGCTACTTTGTCTTTTTGGCGCTGACGAGTCAATTTTTCTACTTTTTCACGTGCACGTTGACGCTTCAGTGGTGACAAATAGTCGACGAACAATTTGCCATTTAAGTGATCCATTTCATGTTGAATACAAACAGCGAGAAGTTCGTCAGCTTCGATCTCAAATGCTTGACCTTCAAGGTTAATTGCTTCGATCTTTACGCGTGACGGGCGCTCAACTTTGTCGTATATTTGGGGAACTGATAGGCAGCCTTCTTCATAGGGCTGCGTTTCTTCAGTCAATGGGGTAACTTTGGGGTTAATGAATACCAAAGGTTGATCTTTATGTTCAGACAAGTCCATGACAATCAACTGAATATGACGATCAACTTGTGTCGCGGCAAGTCCAATGCCTGGCGCTTCATACATGGTTTCAAACATATCTGCAGCCAGCTGACGAATTTCATCAGTAACTTCTTCGACGGGTTCTGCAATGGTACGAAGACGGGGATCAGGAAAACTTAAAATAGGTAATAAGGCCATACTGCGTCCTCAATTATGCCATTGATCAAAAAACCAAATGAAGGGAATGCTTGATCAAAAAAATGTGTGTAATATCGTTATTATAACGCAACTACATACATAATTTTAGGAATTATGATAATGAAAAAGGTTTTTATGGGCATGCCATCTTTTAGTGCCTTGGGGTTTAAGCAACACATGTTAGCACTTGCGGTTTGCGTAAGTGTTGGCGCAGGCGTCATTTCAACAGCTCAAGCGGCGCCTACACGAAATTACAATCCACCTGCTTTAAAAGCCAATGCACCGAATGTTTATGTGGTGAAAAAAGGCGATACCCTGTGGGATATTTCTAAACGTTTCCTAAACAATCCTGTGCGTTGGCCTGAAATTTGGGCCAGCAATAGACACGTCAAAAATCCACATTGGATTTTCCCGGGTGACCGCTTACTGATGTGTACTCATGAAGGCCGTCCAATTATTGGTAAAGACGAAGGCGATGGCTGTGAAGGGATTATTCGTCGTTATACAGGCGGCACTAAACTTCAACCTCAAGCACGCGTTGAGTCTTTAAACAATGCCATTCCTGTCATTCCACTGGAATACATTAAAAACTGGCTTGAACACAGCACTATTCTTTCAGAGGAATCTCTGGAAGGTACACCATATATCGTTGGTGCTGCCGATCAGCGTGTCATTGCAGGTAAAGGTCAAACCGTTTATGCACGTGGCCAAGGCATTGAAGTCGGTCAACGCTACGCGATTTACCGTGAAGGCGAACCGTACATTGTGACGGATGCAGAGGGTAAAAAACAAAATCTAGGTCTAGAATTGACTCAGGTTGGCTCAGCCATTGCCATTCGTGGTGAAAATGACATGTCCACTTTAGAAATCACAGATTCGTATAATTCTGAAGTACGTCGTGGTTATCGCGTACTGCCTGAATACGACGCCATGCTTCCAACCTTGTTCTACCCAACACATGCACAAGATGTGACTGGGGGTGGACAAGTGATTCGTGTTCAAGGTTCGATTGGTCTAGCTGCGAAGCATTCAGTTGTAACCATTGATCGTGGCACAGTGGATGGCGTTCAATCGGGTTATGTGTTCTCGGTTAGTCAAAAGGGTCAAGAAATTCGTGATCCGAAAACCAATGAAAAACTGACCCTTCCAACGGAGCGTATCGGCAACATCATGGTATTTAAAACCTTTGACCGTGTCAGCTATGCTTATGTGCTCGACAGCGAACTACCAATGAACTTGGGCGCGAAACTTTCTCCCTCTGTCGTGGATGAATAATCCGTTGCTTTAAGGTGTATATATGCTGAACTCTTTATCACATGAACAGATTGCAACAATCACCCTGTGGTATTTAGTTCAGCATTCTTTATCGAGCTTTCAAAAACTACAGCAGCATTTTGGCACAAGCACAAAAGCTGTTGCTGCCTCCAATCTTCAGATCTGGCCAAATCTCGGCTTACACAAAAGCCATCTACAACGTGTCGCAGAAATCCAAACACCTGCTGGACAAACCAAATTACAAACTTTATTGCATGACGTCCAATCCAATTGTGATTTTATTTTGCTTGATAGTGAAAGTCATTATCCCTCGCAGCTGCTGCCCTATGCTGACCGACCACCGATTTTATTTGGTCAGGGCAATCCACAAAGTTTACTCCAACCTCAAGTTGCTATCGTCGGTAGTCGAAAACCCAGTCCGCACGGCAAACAAGTGGCTTATGACTTTGCTTATTACCTCGCCGAAAAAGGCTTTTATATTTGCAGTGGTTTAGCTGAAGGCATTGATGCAGCGGCACATCAGGGCGGCTTAAAACATCAACGCACTATTGCGGTGATGGGCACGGGCTTAGATCTCACTTACCCTTCCCAACATCAAGCCCTGCGTACGCAAATATTAGAAAATAATGGCTGTATCATTACTGAATTTTTACCACATACACCGCCTTTACAGCATAATTTTCCACGGCGCAACCGCATCGTCAGTGCATTGAGTTTAGGGGTTGTGGTTGCAGAAGCCGCACTCAAAAGTGGCTCTCTTGGCACAGCCAAAACTGCTGCTGAACAAGGCAAGATAATTTTTGCGATTCCCGGTCATATTTACAGTGAACATCATCAAGGTTGTCATCAACTAATCCGAGAAGGGGCGATTTTGGTTGATCATCCTGAGCAAATCATTGAAGACTTGGCACTCCCCACTCAATGGCATAGCCAATCCCAGTCACAAGAAACCGCCCCAAGTGCTAGTATTGAGATCCCATCTGATTTACTCAAACTTTATAATCAACTGGATTGGGTGGGACAAAATATGGATCAACTTAATTTCAAACTTAACACCGATATTGCCACACTCACGAGCCAGTTAATGGAACTGGAGATTTTGGGGCTTGCACAACAACAGGCTGGTAATTATCTGCGTTGCCGTTCCAACCAATAAGGTTCACAATAACCCTTTATGAATCAATAAAAGGTACTAAGTGTAATGATTACCACCTCTGTGACTGAAGCGGCGCAATGTTTAAAACAAGGTCAAGTTTTAGCATATCCAACAGAAGCAGTATGGGGTTTAGGCTGTGATCCGTATAACGAACAGGCCTTTCTAGATATTTTGCAGATTAAGCAACGCCCGATTGAAAAAGGGGTAATTTTACTGGCTGGGCAAATTGCTCAAGTTGAACCGCTTTTAGAACATTTAGATCCCAACATCCGCCAGCAAGTGATCGAGAGTTGGAGTGATCGCAGTCCATCAGAACGCGCAACCACGTGGTTACTACCAACGAATGAACACATTCCGACATGGATTAAAGGCAATCACCCTAAAGTTGCTGTACGGGTAACCACACATCCGATTTGTGTGGCGCTTTGCAATGCTTTTCAAGGCTTTATTGTCTCCACCAGTGCCAACCCCGCTGGATTATCACCTGCCCGTTCACTACAAGATGCCAACCACTACTTTGCCCAACAGGTCAATTATCTGAATGGTGACCTAGGCTTGAGCCAAGAACCGAGTCGCATACTCGATGCCGAAACTGGCGCAGTGGTTCGTGCTTAAAAGCGTGCTATTTCTCAGGATTTTTACTGAAAAATAGATAAAAAAAAAGCTCAGCCATATAGGGATGGCTGAGCATAAAAAAGGATGTGTAATCACATCCAGAGGGTCTGAAAACTGATGAGCAAACACTTAATACCCGTTTTGACATTGGCCTAAGTTTGCAGTGCGCGTATTATGTAGCAAATTGCATTTCTAAACAAATAGATTTTTTATATTAAAAACAGCGTTAAAACGCTGATTAATTGAGATAATTAAAATATAATTCAAATTATCTACCTATTTTTAATCAGCTTTTATATACATTAAATACATTAATCATCTAAAATAGCATTAATAAATTAACTTATTAATGAATTATTCTATTAAAAAAATAATTTAAATGATCGATTTTCAACCAAAATTAATCCATCGAGTTTACTAAAGGTGCCGTTTTTAAAGCTGTTTTACGCTGTGCCAGTAAAATGCCACAGATAATGACCACACCACCGACCGTATGATAAACCGTCCACGCCTCTTTCAACCAGACATAGGCAATCACTGCGGTAAAGACTGGCATCAAGTTCATGAAAATACTGGTTCGATTCGGCCCTAAATGGGTAATGGCCAACATCCACAGTAAAGGCGCAACCAAAGAAGGGAAAATGCTGGCATACATAACACTTGCCGCATTTTGACTATTGATTGAATCGAGACCGAAATAGGCAATAAAAGGTAAATGGTAAAGCAGTGCAAAAAAGATCTGCACATAGAGGCTCAACATCAAGGGAATTTGCAATTGCCACTTTTTCAAAAACACCCCATAAAAGGCATAGAAGAATACCGCAACCACCATCAGGACATCACCCAAATGCCCACCCGATTGAACTAAGCCTGCAAGATTGCCCTGCCCAATGATATAAACCAAACCTGCAAAAGATAAAATACTCCCGATCATCGCAAAACGATTTGGAATATCTTTTAAGATCAGCAGTGAAACAAAAATGGTAAAGATCGGAATAAAGGCATTAATCAATCCCATATTGGTCGCAGTCGTATAGTGCGCTGCGGTGTAGGCTAAGCCCTGATACAACACCAGACCAAATGCACTTAGCACTGCCAACTGACCCAAATGCACTCGAATTAATGCCCACTGCCGACATAAAGGTCGCACGACAAAAGGTGTTAACAGAATGAAGGCAAAGAACCACCGATAAAAACTAATACTGACTGGCGAAATGAAATCAGCTACATAACGCGTAACGACAATATTGATCGACCAAATGAGTACGGCAATGATAGGGAGACTCAAAGCCCAATACATACGTTGTGTTGTGGTACTCATTCTTTTTCCCGTTTAGCTTTTGTTTGCAAAATTTAAATGAATGGTAAAACATTTTTATGATTTATTCGAATATCATTTGGGTATCACACATAATTGATACATTTATCTTAAAATATAAAATTCATAAAAAACATAATATTAAGACAATGTAAAACTATACACTTCAATAAATTGATGCATTTCAGCAGCTTCACTCTACAAAAACACCATAGAACAATGTCAACGATCTCTGCATCGTATTGATGCTGTTCTAGCGAACGTATTTTTTAATTGATTGGTCATTGCTCTTATAGACTTTGGCCTACAAAAACATATTTCCCGATAGAAGGATGTCGTTATGAAAAAGTTACTTTTAACCACAGTTTGTATGGCCACACTTACTTTGGCTGCGTGCGAAAAAAAAGGAACTGAGCCAGCCGTTGAACAAACGACGTCTGCATCTGAAGCGACCTCAACCGAAGCAACCACTATCGTTGCTAATCATAGCAATAACAATATTGCCGATATTCAAGCCGATTTGTTAGCCGTACAAACGCTATCGAATGCCAAAGCTCAAGAAGCCACCGCGTTTCAAAAAGAAGTGAGTGCAACCTTAGAGAAAAAGGATCCCGCTCAAATTAAAAGTATGGTTGAAAAAACAGAAACCTATGTGAAGCAATTTAATGATGAATTGGATGCCTTAACCTTAAAAAGTGCTGAAGTAGATGCTTTACGTGAAAAAATGCAGGACGCCAATGATCTGGGTGTCGAGCTCACCAAAGAAAGTACAAAAACAACGCCAGATAGCGCGAAAATCACCGAACTTCAAAACAAAGCCACTGAATTGCAGAAATCGATCATTGCTGACGTAACGGCTTTAGAAGCGAAAGTCAAAGCAGCTCCAGCATCTTAATGACCTCCCTACTCTTTAAAGCAAGCCTCGGCTTGCTTTTTTGTTGCGATCAACCCGCAAATGGGCGTGACTTTGTCGAACGCTTCCAACACAATAAAATGCACATCGTATAAGGACACGCAAATGAGCACTTCGATTTATAACATTCCTGTCAAATCCATTCAGGGCGAAGACATCAACTTAAACCAATACCAAGGTAAAGTTCTCTTGGTGGTGAATGTGGCATCTAAATGTGGCCTCACACCGCAGTACGAAGGTTTAGAAAAACTCTATCAAGACAAAAAATCACAGGGTTTAGAGATTCTAGGTTTTCCTGCCAACAATTTCTTGGCTCAAGAACCGGGTTCAGATGCTGAAATTCAAGAATTCTGCTCCTTAAACTATCAAGTAGATTTCCCGCTTTTTTCAAAAATCTCGGTCGCAGGGGATGATAAGCATCCGTTATATGAAACGCTCACCCAAGCGGTGCCTGAACGTATTGGTGAAGGCCCTTGGTGGAAAGACTTGGTGGACTATGGTTTAACACCGAACGAACCACCTGAAGTGCTGTGGAACTTTGAGAAATTCTTAATCAATAAAAATGGCGAAGTGGTTGCGCGTTTTGCACCGGACATTACGGCCAATGATCCGCGTATTGTCGATGCCATCAATGCCGAATTGGCCAAATAAGCCTGAAGCTGTTTATAAGCAGTCGAATTTAACGGCTGCTTATATTTTATTTTTTTAAATGAGTAATGACACTCGAATCGGTTCGATCTTCATGATTTCTTCTTTATTTTGATGATTTTACAACACTTCATTCACGATCAATCAAATACTTCACTCTATGATGCATCTATCCGCTCAAGACAACCAAAAGTGAAGCTCATGAATACCTTTATAAAAGCAGCTATTTTATCTATCTCAACGGCATTGATTGCCCTTCCTACACTAGCAGCACCACAAGAACAACATCAGCAACATCAGCAACATCACGCAGCTCAGTCACACGGACATGCGCAACAGCAGACATCAAATGGACATCAACAGCCAACTCAAGCCACTGTAAAGAAAGCCAACCGTCCATCTCAAGACTGGAAAGCAGGTCAAAAACTCCCAAGCGCTTACCATAGCAATGCCTATAAAGTAGATCACCAAAAATACAAAAAACTCAGCAAACCGGCTAAAAACCAACAGTGGATTAAAGTGAATGGCGACTATGTACTGACAGACATTCGTAATCATTCCATTATTAAAATCATTGCTGGTTAAACTGCTGTAAATGAAGAGTGCTCAGGCACTCTTTTTTTTGTTTTAAAAAGTTTTGTTATGACTTTGAAAACCAGCATTTTATCTACACATTTTGCCCTTATATTAAAAAACACATAGCCCAATATTGATTTGATGATGAAAAAGCTTTTACAAAACTTGGTTCTTCCTTTTGCACTGTTTAGTTCAGGCATCCTACTCATTGGCTGTGAGCAAGCAACAGAGCCGAATCAGCAAGACATCCAGACTGAGTCATCTGAGCAACACCAATCAGCGAATACACAAAGCCCTGAAAAAGCTGAACTGAAAAGTGGCAACATGCTCTATATCGTGCGTGATGTTGCAGATATGCAATTAAAAGCAGGCGAATATGTCACTCAGCTGCAAGAAACCCAAAATGACTTGCAGACCGCAATTGAACAGCACGATCAGCAACAGTTGCAAGAAGCCGCGACAGCTTTACAACAACAGCTTACAGGTTTCAATAATGCCTTGAATGGCCTGAATCTTAAAACCCAAGAAATCAATGATATCCGTGAAAAATTACTGTCTGCTAACCAACAAGTTTTAGCTTCGCCTTTTTTAAATGGACAAGTGGATTTTAGCCAAGTCGACTTTAAAAAGATACAACAGCAAATGGGCACGATCCAATCTGAAATGTTGAAACTGGCTTCAATGATGATTCCGCAACAAGCTGAGAATGATAGCTCAAACACAAACCGATCTTAAAACATGTAAATATTGGTGCTTTCAGCAATAGAGTAGGAGAAAATGACTACAACCGTTTTCTCCTACTTTGATTGAGGCACGATTTCACACATGCAGCTGATTATTTTTATGGGCATCCAAGCTTCGGGAAAATCGAGCTATTATCTGCTGAATTTGGCACATAGCCATTTGCGCATCAACCTTGATATGCTGAAAACACGGCATCGTGAAAAACTCATTTTTGAAGCAGGACTGGCCTCAAAAACCAAAATGGTGATTGATAATACCAACCCTACGCCAGCCGATCGTGCGCGTTATATTGCCAGTGCTCAGGCCGCAGGCTTTGAAATTGTTGGCTATTTCTTTGAGACTGAGCTTAAAGGTGCACTGGAACGCAACCACTTACGTGAAGGCAAAGCCTGCATTCCTGAAGTCGGAATCAGAGCCACCGCTCAAAAATTTGAACCTCCACACTACGCTGAAGGCTTTGATGCACTGTATAAAGTTCGTATTCTTGGGCAAGGTGAATTTTCAATTTCACCCATACAGATTTGAAGCTTTAATGAAAAAACATTAACTATTTCTCATTTTTAGGCTACCATGTACAAATAAGAAACACAGAAAAACATTTTTATAATGAAAAAAGTCATTCTTGTGATCGCCTGTTTAGCAATCATCGTCTTTGGCGGGATGCACTTTTTAATGCCTGAAAAAACCACGCCACACTTAACCCAGTTTTTTTCTAAAGAGCATAAAGAGGTTCAACGTATTCAGGACTGGCTCAAATACAAACAACAACAGCAGTTACTTTTGGTCGATGTTGTAAGCCCTGTCAGCCCCAAACAACAAGGTGCTTATGCTGAATACATCAAACAAAAAATTGAGTTCAACCAGCAAAATATTCAGCGCCTGCAGCTCAGCCGCTATCAAAGCAAAGCGTTTAAAGAGCTACAACAGCTCGAAATTCATGCGCTAGAGCAATGGAATACATTATTTCAAACGCATATTGTAGATGCCTTCGTTGAACAACAACATTTCACTGAAATTCCAGCCGAAGAATACCAACAATTTGATACTGAAGCGCGCTATGCCTTACAAAAGCAAGAAGTTTTGGTTCTCGAACACTTACAACAATTGCTGCAACACAACAGCCCATATCTGTCTGACATCGATCATAGCCTGCTCAGTGATTGGCTTTATTACCAACTGATGCAACATGAAATTCATCCGGTTTTCTCTGAATGGTTGGAAGTCGAAACAGATATGCCTGATCGAAGCCGTCAAGATGCGATGCAAGACTTAAGGCTTTATAAGCGGTTTAACCCCAATACCGATGAATATAAGTACATCATGTCACTCGAAACACAGCTTTGGCAGAACGAACACCCATCTTCAAATTTGCTTGCACAGCCGTCCAATACCATGTCCAATTCGGATATCGAAATCGATCCAGAGATTGTGATTCCTGAAGATAAACCTCAAGTTGAGCAAATCAAAAAGTTGATTGAGACTCAACACAATAGCGTTAGCCGCATGATGTTCAGCCAATTGCGTCAAAGCTTTTTGCAATAAATTTAAAATAATGCTTTGAGCTCACACCTCATCAAAACGAAGACTGTTCCTGAGTTTTGCTCTGTGCTAACCATTCTTTAAAAGCCTTTTGCATGGCGTGACGCTCATATGGCTTGGCTAAACGTGCTTCCATCATTGAAAAATCACCCTTATAAGCTGCTTCAATCATGGCTTTGGTCAGCTCCTGAATACTCTCGCGACCTCGATGTTCATATTGTAATATTTCTTCTGAAGTCAGTACCAAGTCCCAACATGACACCACTGAACTCATATCGACTGCGATACTCAGATAATAATGCTCAAAATCTTGGTAAAGTTCCCAAAAGTGGGATTCATGCGCAATCAGGTTCATCTTCATCTACCCTCACAGAGAAGTGTTCAAAATATAACTTCTGTTGAATAAAAGATATGCAACTTTAGATAGTCGTGCCCCTGCTAAACGAAATATATCAAGCATAGGAGCGCTGGTTCAGCTGAATTTTAAAAATTGTGTATTCAAAGTATTCTACAAGCCAGCGTACAGTTAAAAGACGAAGGACTATCATGCAAAACAAAGATTGCATGTATGCAGCAGACCAATCCAGTCCATTTGAACAATGACAACTAAGAAACCAACAAACTCATCATGAAATAAGCAATTGACGCATTTTCACCAACAGACATAAAAAAAGCCACCTTTCGGTGGCTTTTTTTAATCTCAAACCGTCTCTTATTGAGCGCGGTTTTTGATTTTGCGGATGGTTTCCAACTGAGCAGCAGTTTCTGCAAGAGCAGCCAAAGCAGCAGCCGAGTCCAAGTCGCTCTTTTGATTCGCGAGCAATTGTTCAGCGTGTTTACGCGCTTCAAGAATTGCTGCTTCATCTAAGTTTTCTGCACGGACTGCAGTATCTGCAAGAACCGTAACAACATGCGGTTGAACTTCTAGAACACCACCAGATACATAGATTAACTCTTCTGTACCGTTTTCAAGCAGAACACGGATTGTACCCGGCTTGAGTAAAGTTACTAGTGGCGCGTGACCAGGCATAATACCTAATTCACCACCAGCACCTTTAGCAATTAGCATCGTTACAGCGCCAGAGTACAAAGACTCTTGAACACTTACAACATCACACTGCATAGTCGACATGAGAATCTCCTAAATTAGGTAACTAATTAAAGTTTCTCAGCTTTAGCAATTACTTCGTCAATACCACCAACCATATAGAACGCTTGTTCTGGAATGTGGTCATATTCACCAGCTAAAAGACCTTTAAAGCCACGAATCGTTTCTTTAAGCGGTACAAGTTTACCAGGAGCACCAGTAAACACTTCAGCTACGTGGAACGGTTGAGAGAAGAAACGTTGGATTTTACGCGCACGGTAAACAGTCAACTTATCTTCTTCTGCAAGTTCGTCCATACCAAGAATCGCGATGATGTCTTTCAATTCTTTATAACGTTGAAGAACGTTTTGAACTGAACGAGCAATCTCGTAATGCTCAGCACCCACTACTAGTGGATCTAACTGACGTGAAGTTGAGTCAAGTGGATCGATCGCTGGGTAAATACCAGAAGATGCGATGTCACGGCTCAATACTACAGTTGCATCTAAGTGAGCAAACGTAGTTGCAGGCGATGGATCTGTTAAGTCATCGGCAGGTACGTATACCGCTTGGATTGACGTAATAGAACCAGACTTAGTCGATGTAATACGTTCTTGAAGAACACCCATCTCTTCTGCAAGTGTAGGCTGGTAACCTACTGCAGATGGCATACGACCTAGAAGTGCTGATACTTCAGTACCTGCTAGTGTATAACGGTAGATGTTATCTACGAACAATAGTACGTCACGGCCTTTGCCGTTTTCGTCTTTCTCGTCACGGAAGTACTCAGCCATGGTCAAACCAGTCAACGCTACGCGTAAACGGTTACCCGGTGGCTCGTTCATCTGACCGTAGACCATTGCTACTTTGTCTAGAACGTTTGAGTCTTTCATCTCGTGATAGAAGTCGTTACCTTCACGAGTACGCTCACCAACACCAGCGAACACAGATAAACCTGAGTGCGCTTTCGCGATGTTGTTGATCAACTCCATCATGTTTACAGTTTTACCAACACCGGCACCACCGAACAGACCAACTTTACCACCTTTAGCAAACGGGCATAGTAAGTCAATGACTTTAATACCAGTTTCTAAAAGGTCAGTAGAAGCTGCTTGTTCAGCATAAGAAGGTGCTTGACGGTGAATCGGCAAACGCGCTTCAGTCGCAACTGGACCAGCTTCGTCGATTGGGCGACCAAGAACGTCCATGATACGACCCAAAGTCGCTGTACCCACTGGTACAGAGATTGGAGCGTTAGTATTCGTTACGTTCAAACCACGCTTAAGGCCTTCAGTAGAACCCATTGCAATAGTACGAACTACGCCATCACCAAGTTGTTGCTGAACTTCTAATGTAGTTTCAGTGCCATCAACGTGGAGAGCGTCATAGATCTTAGGAACGCTGTTACGTTCAAACTCGACGTCGATAACCGCGCCGATGATCTGAATGATACGACCGCTACTCATTGCTGTCTCCTCAATTCAAAATAATGTTAAACGGCAGCGGCACCACCAACGATCTCAGAAATTTCCTGAGTAATCGCGGCTTGACGCAGCTTGTTATAAATAAGTTGTAGGCTCTTGATCAAATCACCTGCGTTGTCCGTTGCAGCTTTCATTGCAACCATACGAGCTGACTGCTCACACGCGATGTTTTCGATCACGCCTTGATATACCACAGACTCGATATAACGAACCAATAAGCCATTTAAAAGCTCTTCAGCTTCAGGCTCATAGAGATAATCCCAACCGTATTGACGGTTAAGGGTCTTGTTTTCTTCAGCAGTTGCTAAAGGAACAAGTTGTTCGATTTTTTGATTTTGAGTCATGGCATTGACAAAGCCGTTTGACACAAGATAAATACGATCTAACTCGCCTTTATCAAATGCGTCTAACATCACCTGTACAGAACCAGATAACTGTTCAAGGCTTGGTGTATCACCGACATTTGTCGTAGCACCCAGCACTTTACCGCCGTAGTTTTTAAAAAACGAAACCGCTTTTTGACCAATTAAAGCAAATTGAACTTCAATTGACTGCTCTTGTTGCTGTTGTACGTGTTTAACCACTTTTTTGAACAAGTTAATGTTCAAACCACCAGCAAGGCCACGATCTGAAGACACAATGATATAGCCAACGCGCTTCACAGGGCGTTCAACCATATAACGGTGTTTGTATTCAGGATTCGCTTGAACCAAGTGAGCAATTACACGGTGCATATTTTCGGCATACGGACGGCCTTGAGCCATGCGCTCTTGCGCACGACGCATCTTAGAAGCTGCTACCATCTGCATCGCGCGAGTAATTTTCTGCGTGCTTTTGATACTAGCTACTTTGGCGCGAATTTCTTTTAAATTTGCCATACGCTTAACCTAGTATTCGAAGGCCCTTTCGAGCCCTCGAAGGTTGATCCGTGAACCAAACCAAAACTAAATCCAACTGAAGTTGAAATTAGTAAGTTTGAGTCGCTTTAAAGCTTTCAATACCTGCTTTGATTGCAGCTTCGATGTCTTTGTTGTAATCACCAGTTTCATCGATGTTTTGCATTAACGCAGCATTTTCTGAACGGAAGTAAGAGATTAACGCAGCATCAAAGTCTACGATTTTCTTCACTTCAACGTCAGCCATGTAGCCTTCGTTAGATGCATAAATTGAAACAGCTTGGTCAGCAATTGAATATGGAGCATATTGTTTTTGCTTCATTAATTCAGTTACACGTTGACCATGTTCAAGTTGCTTACGAGTTGCTTCATCAAGGTCAGAAGCGAACTGAGCAAACGCTGCCAATTCACGGTATTGCGCCAAAGCAGTACGGATACCACCAGACAATTTTTTGATGATCTTAGTCTGCGCTGAACCACCAACACGAGATACAGAGATACCCGCGTTCACAGCAGGACGAATACCTGCGTTGAATAATGATGTTTCAAGGAAGATCTGACCGTCAGTGATCGAAATTACGTTCGTTGGTACGAATGCAGATACGTCACCCGCTTGAGTTTCAATGATTGGTAATGCAGTTAATGAACCAGTTTGGCCTTTAACTTCACCATTCGTGAATTTCTCAACGTAGTCAGCAGAAACGCGCGAAGCACGCTCAAGAAGACGTGAGTGAAGATAGAATACGTCACCTGGATACGCTTCACGACCTGGTGGACGACGTAATAACAATGAAATTTGACGGTAAGCAACAGCTTGCTTAGACAAATCATCATAAATGATCAGTGCATCTTCACCGCGGTCACGGAAGTATTCACCCATTGTACAGCCAGAGTATGGAGCCAAGTACAACATTGCTGCTGGATCGGCTGCAGCTGCTGCTACAACAGTGGTATACGCCATAGCGCCAGTTTCTTCTAGCTTGCGCACAACGTTAGCAATAGTCGATTGTTTTTGACCAATAGCTACGTATACACATTTAATGCCAGAGTTCTTCTGAGCGATGATCGCATCGATCGCCATCGCTGTTTTACCAGTTTGACGGTCACCAATGATCAACTCACGCTGACCACGGCCTACAGGGATCATTGTATCTACTGATTTATAACCAGTTTGTACAGGTTGATCCACTGATTGACGCCAAATTACGCCTGGTGCTACTTTTTCAACAGCATCAGTTAATTTTGCATCAATTGGGCCTTTACCATCAATTGGGTTACCCAAAGCATCTACGACACGGCCTAAAAGTTCTGGACCAACCGGAACTTCTAATACACGACCTGTGCAACGCGCTTTTTGACCTTCTTGAAGGCTTAAGTAGTTACCTAAAACAACGACGCCCACTGAATCCTGTTCTAGGTTCAGTGCCATACCGTATAAGCCGCCGTCGAATTCGATCATTTCACCGTACATTGCATCAGCAAGGCCGTGAATACGCACAATACCGTCGGAAACCATAACAATGGTTCCTTCGTTTTTAGCGGTCGCGCTGGTGTCCAGATCGCCGATACGCTGTTTAATGAGCGCACTGATCTCGGATGGATTCAGTTGTTGCATTGCGCTATACCTCAATCTTTTTAAAGTTCAGTCTTCATATGCAATTAAGCAAGAAGACGAGTCCGCATTTTTTCTAGCTTGTTAAGCGCAGAATCATCTATCACTTGGTCGCCTGCACGAATAACAACACCAGCAATAAGCTCTGGTTTAACTTCTACAGAAACATTTACCGCAGCTTCGAATTTTTTCTCTAAAGCATGTGCAAGTAATTGTTCTTGTACAGAAGTCAATGGGAATGCAGATTCAATGACTACATCCACAGTATTGTTATTCTGTGATTTGAGCTGCTCGTATTCAGCAGAAATTTCAGGAAGAAGCGCCAAACGGTTGTTTTCAGCAAGCAATGTCAAAAAGTTTGACACTGCTGCAGTTTGGTCTTCGCCTAATACTTTTGCAAAAAGACTTACCTGCTCAGCAGGAGTAAGCTCAGGGCGAGTTAAGAAAGCTGAAAATGCTTCGTCTTGCACCGCAGCACTGAGCAAGTTCAATGCAGATGACCAAGAGTCAGTTGCATTTTGCTCAGAAGCGTAAGCAAATGCTGCTTTAGCGTACGGGCGTGCCAACGTCAAGAGTTCAGCCATAATCCGCCTCTCTTAAAGTTTAGCAGCCAGCTGAGTCAGCATGGCATTGTGAGCTTCAGCATCAACTTTTTGGCTAAGAATTTTCTCAGCACCTGTTACTGCAAGATCAGCAACTTGTTGACGTAATTCTTCACGAGCAGAATTGATTTCTGTATCAACAGCTTCTTTTGCTTGTTGACGAATACGCTCACCTTCAGCTGACGCTTGAGTACGAGCTTCTTCTACCAATTGTGCACCGCGACGGTTCGCTTGTTCGATCAATTGAGCCGCTTGCGCTTTCGCTGCATCTAATTCAGCTTTCACTTGAGCTTGCGCATCCGCAAGATCAGCTTTTGCTTTTTCAGCAGCGTTTAAGCCATCAGCGATTTTACGCTGACGCTCACTAATCGCATTGATTAGTGGTGGCCATACAAATTTCATGCAGAATGCGACAAACATCGCAAATGCAATCGCTTGGCCAATCAATGTGAGGTTGATATTCATTGCTATTCCTCAATAGTTTAATTTAGGAATTAAGCTGATTAACCTACAAATGGATTAGCAAAGATGAAGAACAAGCCAATACCAACACCGATCATAGGCACAGCATCAAGAAGACCCGCGATTAAGAACATACGAGTTTGAAGTTGTGGAGCCAATTCTGGTTGACGTGCAACAGCTTCAAGGAAGCGACCGCCTAAAAGACCAAAACCAATCGCAGTACCTAAAGCACCAAAAGCGATCAAGATAGCAGATGCAATTGCAACTAGACCTAAAGTGAGTTCCATGATAATTCCTCAGAGGTTAGGTTTATACCAAATTAAATTAAAAAATTGTGCGCCCAACCATCCAGTGATAGTTGGGCATTACCATTAATGCTTTTCGCTTGCCATGCTCAAGTATACGATAGTCAGCATCATAAAGATGAATGCTTGTAGCGTGATAACAAGAATGTGGAAGATCGCCCAAGGCACAGACAACGCCCATTGGATCCAGAACGGTAATAATGCGATAAGGATGAAGATTAACTCACCTGCATACATGTTACCGAAAAGTCGCAGAGCCAATGAAACTGGACGTGCAAGGAATGTTACTAATTCAAGAATTAAGTTCACTGGAATCAATAACGCTTTTGCAACTGGGTTACTTGGGTTAAATGGGTTAAGTGCTAATTCGCCAACGAAACCACCAATCCCCTTTTCGCGAATACTGTAGAACAAGATCAATACAAATACAGATAAAGACATACCTAGGGTAATGTTTGGATCTGTAGAAGGTACAACCTTGAAGTAAACGTGATGAGGATCCATACCAAATACACTTGCACCAATCAGTTGAGCTGTATACGGAATAAAGTCAACTGGGATTAAGTCCATTGCGTTCATGAGGAAAATCCACACGAAAATGGTCAATGCAAGTGGCGCAATTAAGCGTGATTTGCCATGGAAAGTATCGCGAACACTTGAGTCCACAAACTCAATGATCATTTCAATTGCAGACTGGAACTTGGTTGGAACACCAGAGTTTGCAGCTTTCGCTACACACCAGAACAACAAACAGAAAATCACACCAAGAGTGATAGACCAACCCATTGAATCCAAGTGAATAGCAGTGAACCCCATCTGTTGAGCTTCTTCAGCAGTCTCAGCCAACTTCCATGAACCATCTGGCATTTTGCCATAAGTCATATTCGTCAAGTGATGCTTGATATACTCGGTCGAAGTAAGGGCATGTTCTTCAGCAGCCATAAATCACACCTGGTCAATGTCAAATACAAATAGAGAGAACGAACATCGCGTGCTGCTTGATATCTCGTCCATCTCCTAAAAAACTTTTCAATTTTTTGTAGTGCTTATTAAACTCGTTTTTGTTGACGCGACACCCAAAATGGAGCAACCCACGTCATGGTTTGAACGAGCATAAAACCACAAAACAACGCCACCGCTGACAACGGTTTGACATTGCTTAAAATTAAAATGAAACCAACAATCACAATTGCAAACTTACCCATCATGCCTTTATACATGTTCGCAAGAACTTGTTTAGAAGCGCGAGCTCCTGCTGCTCGAAACGACTGCCATGAAAAATAGCAAGTCGCAAGCCAACACACGAGCGCACCTAATGCTGCACTCAGGGCTGCGGTTGAGTCTTTCACGACCCAGCCGATCAAGGCTGAAACAGGAATCATACATGCTTGTAAGAGGACTAAAGCTTTCGCTAATCGTCGGTCAATCAAGCGACTAGTTCGGCTCATTATTTATTCACTCACAACAATCATGCTTGACAAGTTTAGCTGATGATTATTTTTAATCGCAGGCATTATAGAGTTACACCCCTGAACATGCAATCTTTTCCCGACCTAAGTCGAGTTTTTTTCTATGTTTAAATTGCTTTTAAACTAATCAATTATTGTTTAATTTTTGCGTCACTTTCGTGCATTTAGCACACATTTATGCACATGATCGGCCAATTGCTTCCACGCGCTGACAAAATCCCCTGCCCCAGTCATGCTTTCATCAACAGCTTGGAAAACCAATGGGTTCAACTTTTGATATTGTGCTTGACTGGCATGCACTTCGGCCAAAAGGCACATCTTTGAATAAGGGCGGCTGTCATTTAAGTATTTGATTTGCGCAACCGTAGGGGCAATATGTGGGTCATCTGTCAAGGCGCCTGCAAAGCGTAAGTTTAAAGGTCGCTCAATGTATTGATAGGCATCATGAAAAGACCAATACGGCCGAGCTTGGGGACTTTGACTATATATAGCTGAGACTTGCAACATTTTCTGAGCAAAGATTTTGGCATTGTTCCAGTAACGCTCCTTATACTCAGGCATCTGTTGTGAACGCAGACCTGCAATAAAGAAACCGATACGTACCGCATTGTTTGGGTCAAGCCAAACATGGGTATCGATGGTATTTTTTAAGGCATCACCACGGGTATTTCGTAGTGGTAAAGCATTGATAATGCCTGAATCTAAAATAGAAACTGCTTTATCATTGGGGGGCAGGAGTTTATCCAGCGGTGCTTCATGGGCTCGTCCCAACCAAACAACCAAACCTGCATCCTGAATGATTTTACGATGCATTGGGGTCAAACTTACATCATGTCCAGATTGATCGGCCAACAATAAGGTTGGTTTTTCAATGCCTTTCGTCACTTCCTGTGCAATCAAGTAAATCGGCTGTGTAGAGACAACCAAGTCTTGCGTCCAAGCAACACTACTAAACAGCGCAAACGCAAAAAAAGCCAAGAAACGGGACATGGGGAGCAATCACTAGAAATACAATTAGTGTTATAATATAACAAATTGATAAAAATACCTATGCCTAATCGAAACTCTCTGCGCTTCATGTTAAGATTTAATGTCGTTTTTCTTTTATAAATTTTGCACTTGAGGTTTGTTATGAGCGCTTGTTCTCACGAACACCACCATGCTTTACATGATGTGCATGGTCATCACAACGTTGAGACGCGTTTGGCTGAAGCAGAAGTCTTGTGCGCAGGAACTGGTGCGCGCCTAACCCCCTTAAGAAAAGAAGTCTTGGCATTGATCCTAAATGCGACAGGCCCGATGGGTGCGTATGACTTGTTGGCTAAAATTAAAAGCAATGCCGACCGCCCTGCTGCCCCACCGACGGTGTACCGCACCTTAGACTTTTTATTAGAAAAAGGCCTCATTCACCGACTCACCTCGATTAATGCCTATATTCCGTGTTGCCATCCACGCGAAGGCCATCAAGCAGCTTTTCTCATTTGCACCGATTGCAAATCAGTGACAGAGGCCTCTGCTCAAGGATTATTACAACAACTCGATGCACTTTCCGCAGCCGATGGTTTTACGGCACAACATAGCATTATTGAAATTTCAGGAATTTGTCAGCAGTGTCGCCACAAATAAGCCTCGATCCTGTTCTGGTCGAACTCTCCCAAATTAGTGTTCGTATCGATGAACGCGACATTTTAAAACATGTCGATTTTGTCTTACATGAACGGGAAATTGTGACCCTAATTGGTCCGAATGGTGCGGGGAAATCCACACTCATTAAAGTGCTATTGGGTATTGTTCACCCTAATGCTGGCGACATTAAAACAACAAAGCCACTCAAGTTTTCTTATGTGCCACAAAAATTTAATCCCTCACATAGCCTACCGCTTAGGGTGAAAGACCTCTTAGCTTTGGAAAAATGCGATCCTGCAATCAAGCAAGAAATTATCCACGATACGGGGATCAGCAAACTTGAAAACTCCAAAGTACAGCAGCTTTCAGGTGGAGAGCGTCAACGCGTTTTACTGGCTCGTGCGCTGTTACGTCAACCTGATATTTTGGTTCTCGATGAACCCATGCAAGGCTTAGACATTCAGTCTGAGGCTGAGTTGTACGACTATGTGCGCAGTTTACCCGCCAAATATGGTTGTGCTGTGCTCATGGTTTCACATGATTTGCAGTGGGTCATGCAAGGAACTCATCGTGTGGTGTGTTTGAATAAACACATTTGTTGTAGTGGCCTGCCTGAAAGTGTGCAACAACACCCTGAGTATCAAGCTATTTTTGGTACTAACCGCGTGTTCTATCAACATCATCATGATCACTGCGCACATGGTGATAGTGCAACGCCTTGTCAGCATGACGCTCGCCCACACATTCACCCTGAACCGGAAGCTTAACTCATGATGGAATGGTTACAACTGCTGTTGCCTGCATGGATTATGGGCACGCTTCTGGTCTTTTTAACTGCGCCACTAGGCTGTTTGATGCTATGGCGTCGCATGTCATTCTTTGCCGACACCATGGCACATGGCACGTTACTGGGTGTCGCGATTGCAGGAGCAATGGCGTTTCCCTTGTGGATGGGTGTGGCTTTTATTGCGGGCTTGTTGGTGGCGATCCTTTGGGTTTTGCATGATCCGCGTTTACCTAATGACGCATTACTCGCACTCTGTTCTGCAACCTTGCTCTGCTCGGGTCTGATGTTTATTCAACATATTCCAAGCTTAAGACCTGAATTACTCAGCTATTTATTTGGTGATTTACTCACGATCACTTGGACAGACCTGCCCGTTTTTGCGACCGTTATTGTTGTTGCACTAGCAGTGCTTTATAAAAGTTGGCAAGCTCAAATTCAGATCGCGATCGATCCTGATATGGCCGTCAGTGAAGGTGTCAGTGCGAAATGGCAACGTTTGATTTTTATGTTGCTACTGGCTTTATTTACCATTTTAGCACTTCGTGCAGTGGGTTCTTTACTGATGGGTGCCTTGCTTGTCATTCCAGCACTCACCGCTCGACTGCTTGCCCACTCTCCAAAACAAATGGTGATTTGGGCCTTTGTGATTGCGCAAATTGGGGTGACAGTTGGTTTATGGTCCAGTGCAGGGCTAAATACTTCTACAGGACTCAGCATTGTCTTAACCATGTCGATTCTGTTTGCGCTGATTTTTATCGCGCAGAAGTTTAAAAAACTGACATAACTAAATGATCCATCAACGTTATTTTATCAGCGCATGTCTACTCGGACAAAAAGTCCGTTATGACGGCAAAGACTGCTTAGTCTCTCAGTTAGTTGAAGCCTTGCTCGATAAAAATTATGTCAGCTTATGTCCTGAAGTCAGTGCAGGACTTCCAACCCCGCGTCCCACAGCAGAAATTCGCCACGGGTCTGGTGCTGATGTTTTATTAGGCCACGCACAGGTTTTTTCCTCAGATGGCCATCAGATTAGCGATGTCTTTATTCAAGGTGCTTACAAAGCTTTAGCATTGGCGCAAGCCAATCACGTTACCCATGCTGTGCTCAAAGCCAATAGCCCATCCTGTGGCAGCGATGGTATTTATGATGGCTCATTTACTGGACAAAAAATTGCAGGGGAAGGAATTACTGCCGCCCTATTTCGTCAGCACGGTATACATGTGGTTACCGAACAACAATTTTTAGCAGAACTGACGCAGACTAAACTTACTGATGAACCAAACTAAGCAATCCCGCCGCACAACTAAATAACACTGCGAAAGTACGATTGAGATATTTTTGCTGTCGCGGTGATGTTAAGAGTTTTAAAACTTTCGCTGCTAACCCCGTATATCCTGCCATCACAATCAAATCAATCGTGACCATCGTGACGGCCATCACCGCATATTGACTCCACTGCGGTTTAGACAAATCCAAAAATTGCGGTAAAACTGCCAATAAAAATACGATTGCTTTGGGATTGCTCATATTGATCAAAAAGCCATACATCACCAATTTGGAGCGCGACTTAGTCGGTTGTTCTTGTTGAATTTCAATCGATTGAATGGGTGCCATCCATTGTAAATAAGCCAAATACAATAAATAAGCCACACCAAACCACTTCACGGCCCAAAATGCCCAAGGCGTTGTGGCAAAGAGCACCCCTACCCCAGCCGCCACAATACCGATTTGCACCAACAAGGCGAGTTGTAAACCCAGCGCATTCCAATAGCCATGCCTAAAACCGTAGTTAAGGCCACTTGACATTGACGCAATAGCCCCTGCCCCTGGAGAAATACTAATGATCCAACATGCGAGTACAAAGCCAAGCCAAATTTGAAATGACATAGTGGTATTGAGAAAAAAATGACCTTTAGATTATATGATCTTTCATGCTTTTAGGGTTTATTATTCATCAATGAATTTATCACTTAAGACTATGAAGCTGAAACTGCATAAGGCACAATAAGTACAGCCAATAGAAATAACAATTTTTTTAGGAGCCATGAATGACCGCCCAATCTGTAATTCTACCATTACCTTCAGATCATGCCCGTTTTATTGTTTTACGTTTAAAAGATTTAAGTATTGAAGAACTTAAAGAAAAATTAGAAGATTTATTTTCAACCCGTGATCGTCTCATTACCCAACATCCACATGCGCAAATTAAAACAGCGGTTGCTTTTGGCCCTGAACTTTGGGCACAACTTCATCCTAGAGCACCTGCTGGGTTTAAACAGCTAGAGCCCATTTATGGCTCTTTCAATATGCCTGTTTCACCTGCGGATGTTTTAATTCATATTGCGTCTCAGCGTACCGATATTTGTTTTGCCCTGAGTCAATCCTTCTTTGAAGGTATCCAAGATAAAGTTGATGTTCTAGATGAACGAGTCTGTTTCCGCAATTTTGATGGTCGAGATTTGACTGGTTTTATTGATGGTACTGAAAACCCGCAGTTCCCCGATGATCGTGCTGCAACGACTTTATTAAGTGAAGATGCAGGAGTATTCGCAGATGGCTCTTTTATCTTTGCACAGCGCTATTGTCATGATTTGGAAAAGTGGAAAAAATTAAAAGTTGATGCTCAAGAGCAAGTCTTTGGAAGGACAAAACTTGAAAGTATTGAACTAGATGATGACGTTAAGCCTGAAAACTCTCACGTTGCACGTGTCGTGGTTGAAGATGATGAAGGCGAGGAAATGGAAATCCTACGTCACTCTCTTCCATATGGCGATGGTAAAGGTGAGCAAGGTTTATTTTTTATTGCCTATACGAAAGATTTAAACATTATTGATGCGATGTTACTGCGTATGTTCGGTACCAGTGGTGATGGAATTCATGACCGTATGCTTCATTTTGTTGCTCCTGTGGACGGTGCTTATTATTTTGCGCCGAGCGAGGAATTGCTGGAAGCAGTGTTGCAAGGGTGATTTTTAAAGCCTGTATCTAAAGTTGAAAATTTTTCCTCAAAAACTTAATCTTACTATTACCCACATTTTTACATAATAAGTAAGATTAAGTTTTAGCTACATTACTAAGCACAACCTTCCATTAAAGTTAAGTTGCTATTTCCAACCTTAATACCGACAACAACACCATTTTCAACATCATAACGTGTTCCTAATTTTTTAGCGCTATCATTCCAATGAATAAGCGAATAGTCTTTTTTAGGATCACCATAGGGATTTTTTCTCTTATCTAAATTCTTTCCTGTATATTTTTCATATATCTCTTTTTCTGGCGCACCTACCTTTATGCCATTATAGGATCTTCTATTACTGTCTATAGAGGAAATAATTGAAATCCTATTATTCATGATTTGAAATTCTATATCCTCGTTCTTATTATCCTTTGCAATAAAACAATCACCTACACGACTACCATCAACCTCTGTCAAATTTTGACCATTATCTCCAATTTTAAAATTCTCAAATCCATCTTCACTAAAACCACTTAAAGAATTTCCATTTTTATCAAAAGTATTACATGCAGATAATAAAAAACAGAAACACACTATTTTTAAAAGTCTATCTTCTTTTATATATCTCATTAAAAACATTATATATCCTCTAAATTTGGATTAAAATTATGCAGGTGAACATGGTTATTATGTCCACTCCAACTCTTGGAATGTGGTAACAATTTATTTTCTTTAATTTTAACAGGATTAGAACCAAATAGTTTATATCCAAATTTATATAATGCATTTAAGAAACCAACATTTTTATCCCAATCAAAATGTTTATGGCTTGTATAAGTTAGTTCATTCATATGTCTATTATTAATAGCAATATACCTAAAGTCTCCATTTTCACCATTTAAGTGAGAGACACTATCTCCCGGTGACCCATCTTTACAGCTAAACCCTGAACCTGTATATTCAGCATACCCAAGGCTACACATAGCACCTAATACTGCAGAAAGAGCAGCTCCAGAAAGATAATATCTTCCATCTCCACTGTCTATTCTCCATAAATAGCCTATATTCCCATTTTTGTACTGTTTATGCTTTCTTTGATCAATCAAATATACCGAGCCTACCCCTTTAACTTTTTTAGAGCTCCATCTATTAGCTACATTAAAATTTGATTTTCCTAAATTATGAATTCCACCATTCTGATCATAATAAATAAATTCAGCAAAGCCTGTTGCTGCTTTATTCTCCCTTTTGATGACTCCACTATAATAAATATGATATCGAGTAGTATCACTTGTTACTGATGATTGACTGCTTACTGCAGTTAATGGCTTTCCTCCATTTTCAGTGTACGTATCGTTTTGCTTTGCTTGATTTTTCTTATCAGTCTCACTCTTAGCACTTTCTGCTTTTTCTTTCGCTTTCTTTTCTTGATCTTCTTTTTGTTTTTGCTGGTTTTTTAAATCTTCTACTTGCTTGAATTTTGCATCCGCAATTTCATACATTTTTGATGCTTGTATAGCATCATTATTAACTGTAAAATTTTGTATCTTAATTGATTTTTCAACCCGGCTTAAAACTAGACTTTTCCCTTTGACTCCAAAACCAAAAACAAAACCTGTTAACATTCGAATATTGATAATGCCAAGGCTATTTGTTCGTTTAGGAATTTCACGCCCCCTATAAAAAATACTAAATAGTGTATTTGGAATAGCATTACCATCATGTATAACTGAAACCTTAAAAGTATGTACGGGCAATTTTACTTTAATCGTTTGATTTTTTAATGCAGCACTGACTCTAAAGTGATGTATGACCTGTTTTTTCCCACTTCCTTCGACAGAAACCTCAATATCACGTCCTTCTTCTGCAATAATCCCTTGTTTAACGCCAGTACCATCAGCTGTATGCTTTTTAATATTACCCTTATAAGTAAGATAAAAATTCATATTTGAAATTGGCTTAGCAGAGTCACCTTCGACAATTTGAATATTAAAACTAACATTTTTTTGTATCGAATTTTTATCAGTTTCATCTTTAGAGGTAGAAGACTGTGCTTGTTCATTTCTTACTTCTTGAGGTGTTTTATTAGTCTGAGGCCTTGGGTGAGGGGTATTATTTTCTTCTAGAACAGTAGGGTAACTAGCAACTTTAAAATCATTTAAAATTGCCTTTTGCTTCTCATTTGCTTTTTGAATAATGCTATTTGACTCTTTTCCGTCAGCGACAATTTTTATTGCAGTGTCAGGATTTCTAACAATAACTGGCAAGTTACCATTTTCATCACTATTAACTCTAACTCTTGTTTCCCCCGAAATATATTTACCATTATTTTGAGAGACGATGGTCACTTTTTTATTTTTCAGCTCTAAACCAGAGCTATCTTTTAAAGTAATATAGATTTTTCTTTTGCAACAATTTTCTAAGTCAAAACCTCCAAACATCGATATATATGAGGAAATATGCGTACCATTTGCATCAGATACAGCAGATTTTTGCTTAAATTGAGGTGAACCAAGAAAAGTAGCCAACCCTCCTTCTCCCATCAAGTGTGCACCAGCAATTGCTCCCGACTCTGTTACCTCAACCCCATTAATAATTTGTCCATAATATTGGTTAAAATCTAACATCCTCATACGTTTACACAAATGATTAATCCAATCATTTACTGCCATTAATTGTAATTCAGGTTTTGTAAGAAAATCATTAAGTGAATAGATTCCATTTTTACCAGACCACTCTCCTTTCCAGTCATTTTTACCAAAAGTTGATCTAATAGTATTTATTTTCCCCCGCTCTTTTTCTGGGTTTAACTTTCTAAAATCTACACCTAGATCCCCTAAGTAATATCCTGTTTCAAATAATGCAGATTCACCCATTTGAAAAAATCCACGGTGCCCCCCTGCACTTTTTTTAGCTGAAGCTATTATATTTATCTTATGATTTGGACTTAACTTTAAATCAGCACTAGACTCTTTATAACTAACAGCTTGTATAAAACCATTTCTATTCAAATTAAAATCTTGCACCGTACCATCTTTAAATCTTATTATTTTATTCATCACTTAAACCTATCATACATTTTATATTTTAAAATATTACTAATAGATGTTTCTTTAAATATATAACCATTTAGAACTGATGCAATTTTTATATCATCACCTATTTTTCCGCAAGATAAATTCACATCAACCTGATCTTCTTTTCTAAATCCATTTTTAATATTTTTTTGGTCTATCTTCCTTGAATAAGCAAATGAATTACCCTCATTATAAATCATAATAAGATCAGTTCTATCATCCTTCATATCAGCCCAGTAAATATAGTAATCTTTATTTTTATATTGGATATGATTACATATCCCTGTAGACATCCAATTTTTATCTTTGAGATTAAAACCAATTTTTCTTGCTACTTTTTTATTCTCATTACTAAAACCTTCTTCCCAGATATCGAAACATTGCACATCTGGTAGAACACGTATTTGTACAGCTGGCTCACTCCAATATTTCATACACTCGTTAACGTTTTCCGCATATAAATTCATGCTATTCAATAGAATATATGAACCTAGCACTATCTTTAACGTCTTCATTTTAACTTAATCCTTGAGCCCAAAATTTTCAAAATCTAATTTCAAATCATCATCTTCATTTAACTCTTCAGCAATCTGCCTATTGTTATGATCATGTTCATCATCACCGCCACAACAGGTTTCATCCGGAAACTTACTTTGGTCTTCTGTAATTTTCTCCTCTATAAGCTGTAATTTATCGGAGCTATTATTACTCTTACCAAGTAGAAGAATTTCAACGTTATCCGGATTATCACTAAAGATCCTTTCTGTCCTTGCAAACTGATCAAGAAAACCGATGTATTCTGTTTTCTTTGCATGATTAATAACTTTATATTTGAACCCGTCTTTCAACAGATCATTATTAATCAACTCACTGAAATCAAAGCGTCGACTAAAGATTCCACTCTCAGGCATTTTAGGTAATTCAGCATTTACTATGGCCCCCCCCACAAAACTATGCTGCCCCGCCTTACTTTCAAACTTTCCACCTGTTGTCGTAAAAATCCCATCCCCATTAATTTTGAGCTGTGAACCACCAGCAGTCAGTACAATTTCTTTCGGACTGGTTATTTCTATTTTATCTTCTGTTGAAATTAACTTAATCACCTTACGCGCAATCGCCTCTATCGCATCATCTTGTGCCTGTAATTCAACTTTTCCTTTTGCAGCAAATGCTTTTAGCCCTTTTTGTGCAGCAAATAAGCTCACTTTATCCTGTGCATGCGCAATAATATTCTTCTGAGCACTTAAGTTGATGGACCCCTGTGCACTTTCAGCGATGTCTTGAGAAGCCTGTAAAACAATATCTTCAGGTGTAGTTAAGGCAATACCATTGGGGGAAGCCAGCAGCATTAAAGCCTGACGAAAGATCTTCGCTTGAGCTTGATTCTGAGTATCCTGCGTTTGCTCTGCCTCTTGAGCATATGTCTCCATAAAGCCTTGCATGGAGCCCAATGCCTGCATGGGATTAACATTCAGTTTGCTGCCTTTATTAAAGCTTCCGCAGGCACTGGTCAGGTCAAAGTCTTTCATCTCAACATTGGCAATCACTTTGCCTACATCTTTTAAAGCGGCGAATGGATCTGCGTTCAATTTTTCTTTAACGCCTTGCAACTGACTTTTCAAAGCATCTGTGCCATGTTCTTCGAGGTTATCGATAAAGGCTTTTAAATTGCCTATTGAAGCCTCTGCATCCCGAAAATAGTCTTTAAATTCATTGATCAAATTGTCCGTATCTTGACCAAATTTTTGAATATCCTCAAGAAAACCACCGCACGTTTTTAATGCCGAAATCGGATCCTGACTAACTGCGGTTTTAAATAAACCAACGGTTGCTTGGAGTGCTTGATTAGCGCCTTTTAACTCTACAGACTGAATCAATTTAGGCAGACGATTGACCACATTCAATGCATCAGTCTGTTGTTTAACAGCCAAAGTACTTAGCATGTGCATACTGTCATGACCTTGCTGCAAGATGGACTGGGCTTCTGATGCAGCCAAATGATCCGCAACCGCTTGATCCTGTGCATAGGTACTAATCAAGAGACCTTTGCCTGCGCGCATGGCTCCCCATTGATCCGTTCTTAACTCAAAACCCTCACCACGCCCATCACTGTTCTCAGTTTCTTTTGGATGACTGAGATTGCCAAGGTTGAGCTGACTCGCTCCATGACTGCTGTGTAGCTGCACACTAATTTGCCCTGTCGTATCATCAAAACGCAGTTGGTTAAAGCCTTGCCCTGCAACCTCTTGTGAACGAATCCCACTGAGTTTTTTTGTCGCAGGTAATGCCCCCTTCACATCAAACATGGTTTGATGGCGCTCGGCCTCATGAATACGCCCTACGACAAAGGGTCGATCAACATCTCCCTCAAAGAAGTCTATGACCACAATTTCTCCAACACGCGGATGAAAACGTGCGCCATACCCCTCACCCGCCCATGGAGTCAATACATCGACCCATGCCGAGTCCGTGTCATTATCATTTGCACCCGCGCCACCATCATGGGCATGATCATCACTACGCGTAAACATAAAGCGAACTTTAATCCGTCCCCAAGCATCCACATAAATTTCTTCCCCTTCAGGCCCGACGACTTTGGCACGTAAAGGATAGGCTGCTGGACGGTGTATCCACGCTTGATATTCAGGAACAATTTTGACCTCACGGCGTACGACAAAGAGTTCATTGGCTTGCCGTTCCTCATTCAGACCTTGCCAGCGACTTCCTTTTAATAACAGATTGATTTGCTGTAATAACTCTTTGGGTAAATTATTTTGGTTATAAAAAACTTTGCCTAAAATGAGAAATTCACGCTCTGCGGACACATGCTGTTCTATTTCAGGATGATCCACCATTTCAAACCAATAGCCCACTTGCGCATCTCGAACGCTACTTTTTGCTGTGAAATATTTGGCCTGAAGCTCATGATATTGGTTCAGTTGTTGGTTGAGACGATCTAGTTGACTGCTATTAGCAGACGTGGCCTGATCCTCACCTTGTAGATCAGCCGTCCATGCTGGACTGACACACCAGACTTGTTCCAGACCCAAACTTTCATTGTCTTGTTGATCACTATGCTGATGTGCACTCAATACAGCCTGACTCTGATCTTGAGCTAAATGTTGCGCTTGCCAACGCTGCGTCTGTACCGTGGTGGATTGTAAGTGACGTTCAGCAATAAAACTGGTGATGCTATCAAAAGGCTCAGTGGCATGGCTGCGGTGGAAACGAATCGTACGACGACCCAATGCTGTAAAAGCTTGATTATCATCCATCAAACGAAGTTGCTGTGCCTGAATCGGTTCCGACGAACTGAGCACCATCGGAGCTTGTTCATCAATCAACCAATTAATCCCTTCACTCCGCCATAGTCGAGTGAGAAATTCAGCGTCGGTTTCATTAGACTGCATGACAAAGGGTCGTACATCATAATCACGGCTCAAACCGTCTAAGTTCAGGCTTAAGCTGGCTGCAAATAATGTACTGTGACTTTGCCACTCGCTAAACAGAGTTTCAGTGATTTCACGAACACTTTTGCTCATAAACACACGACTGTTTCTGCGCTTATGCCACAGCGCTGTTGCATCTTCAATCGTCAGTTTATAAACAGTTAACGCGCCATCACTTTGCCCCTGACTGGCACTGGTAATCACCCCCGTCAGACGAGAAAGCTGCCCCACATCCGTGACCTGATCAACCGCGACTCGCCCACCAATGAACTGTTTTAAAGGCAAATAAGCATTGGTCGATAAACATAGGATTTCAGCTTTTAGGCCCTGATTAATGCGATGTTCACCCTCAATCCGCTGAATAAACACCTGTGTGTTCAAAGCCGAATTGGAAAAATGAATATGCAAAGCACGTTTTTGTGAGCCGAATCCAAAGGATTCCAGCATTTTATAAATAGAATTGAACATGATCATTGTTAAGTTATTGGTTTTTATACTTGTGCGCGGAGTGTACAAAATGTCTTTTTTTTAATCTAGTAAAATAATGTTAATGAAGACGCAGCTCTCAAAAAACAAAAAGGAGCATTACGCTCCTTTTTGTTCAATCTCATTTTCAGCTTTAGAAGGCAACACGTTTATAGTGACGATACTCTGGCTTCCAAAAGTTTTTCTCAATCGCGTGTTGCAATTGCTCATCACTAATAATTGGGGCTACACCTGCATCCATTGCTGCTTTGGCCACTTTGAAGGCTATCAGCTTAGAGACTTTCTGAATTTCATCAATCTCAGGCAATAAATCTGCTGTAGGGTTCACGAGCATCGGTGAGCAATCTGCCAAAGCATTACTCGATGCAATCAGCATCGAATCGGTCACACGGGTTGCATTGGCCGCAATCACGCCCAACCCAATGCCTGGGAAGATATACGAGTTATTACATTGCGAAATATTATAAATTTTGCCTTGATAATTGACAGGAGCAAAAGGACTGCCTGTCGCTATCAAAGCCTTGCCGTCCGTCCAGTGAATAATATCTGCTGGCACGGCTTCGACACGCGAAGTGGGATTAGACAGTGGCAATACAATCGGACGATCACAGTTCGAAGCCAAAGTACGAATCACTTCTTCAGTGAATAAGCCCGGCTGACCCGATACGCCAATCAATACGGTAGGTTTGGCATTCTTCACGACATCGAGCAGTGAAATCACCTCTTCAGCATTGCCCCATTGCGCTATCACGTCTGGCTTTTGCGCCAATTTACGTTGGAAATCGAGCAGGTTCGGCTGATTTTCAGTGATCAAACCAAAACGATCGACCATATATACGCGTGCACGCGCTTCGGCATCAGTTAAACCTTCAACCTTCATCTGCGCAACAATTTGCTCAGCAATCCCACAGCCTGCTGAACCCGCACCTAAGAAGGCAACGGTTTGATCTTTGAGCTGTTTACCTGCCGCACGTGATGCAGCAATCAAACTGCCCACAGAAACGGCTGCGGTACCTTGAATATCATCATTAAAACAACAGATTTCATCACGGTACTTATTCAATAAAGGCATGGCATTATTTTGCGCAAAATCTTCAAATTGAATTAAGGCTTTCGGCCAACGACGCTTGATCGCAGCAATCACTTCATCAACAAAAGCATAGTACTCATCACCACTGATACGCGGTTGATTCCAACCCATATAAATCGGATCATTCAGTAACTGCTGATTATTGGTGCCGACATCGAGGGTAATCGGTAACGTATAAGCTGGGCTAATACCACCACACGCGGTATAGAGCGACAATTTTCCAATGGGAATACCCATTCCGCCAATGCCTTGGTCGCCCAAGCCTAAAATACGCTCGCCGTCGGTAATCACAATGACTTTGACATTTTTCTTATTGATGTTATGCAAGATGTCATCAATATGCGCACGGTCTGGATAGGAAATAAATGTGCCACGATGGCGGCGATAAATATCCGAGAAACGCTGACAAGCCTCACCCACCGTTGGAGTATAAATAATTGGCATCATCTCACTTAAATGGTTTTCAATGAGGTGATAGAACAAAGTTTCGTTGGTGTCTTGAATATTACGCAAGTAAATGTGCTTATTGATCGCATCATTAAAAGCACAATATTGTTGATAAGAACGCTGACTTTGTTCTTCAATGCTTTCTTCAACATGCGGAATTAAACCATGCAAGTTGAAGCGAGTGCGCTCTTCTTCCGTAAACGCCGATCCTTTATTTAACAGCGGTAACTCAAGTAAAGTATTGCCCGCATAAGGGATGTATAAGGGTTGTTTTGTCTTTAAATATTCTGTCGTCATTACCTATCTCGTTATACATAGATTTAGATGAACCTATGGGGAGAATCTATGCATCTAATTCGGCTACTAGCTTAGCGCCATTTGCGCATCTTTTGATATTTATAAGCGTGATGCAATTATCAAAGCGATTTAGTCTGAAAATAAAAATCAAACCGACGCAACGCAAAAATCAAGTTTGCGGCAGTCTTTTCGGTCAAATAGCGCATGGATAAAATTTGAACTTGAATAAAGCTCAAGCTAAGCTAACGCTTTTATTTCTTCTTTATATTAAAAATGATCATCAAAAAACTAATGTTGTTGAGCCTTACGTATCTTTGCCTCACACAAATTACAGCATGCCAATCCATTTCTACGGCGCAAACGACAGTGAGTGATAAAATTACAGGACTATTTGCTCATAACGAAAAACTGCCTGAAATCGATCCCAAAGGCATTGTTGATATCAGTAAAGCCACCATCGAGCAATATGAGCAACTCAGTGCAAATTTACCCTTGAACCAATGGGTCTATTTGGAAAATGAAAAACAAGGGATTTATCAGCTACAAAACAAATCGACCGAAGGCTTTGTACTCTCACTACGTCTGAATTGTAAAAGCAGCAGTCATCCCCCTACGTTTGAGCTTCAAGATGCGCAAGGCAAACGTATTTTATATGGCTATGATAAAGAAGCAGGACAGATTCAGTTTTTACTCGACAACAAAAACTATGGCAATCCCTTTGATCCATTTCAACGCCAAACCCTAAGTCGTTTTCAACAACAGCTTGCCAGTGCCAAAGTGATTAAGCTCTTTCATGCCGGCAAACTGTATCGTTTTCAAAACCAAAATGCGGAACTCCTAAGCAAACCTGTCTCATGCCGTGAAAATAGCTAAAATGGAGGTTATTTGGGTGGGTTCAAATGTGACATATCGACAAACACACCGGTCAAACGGCGCACAATCGGTAGCACAATGAGCACTACAGGATAGGCCACCACCCAAGACATCATCCATGCGGACAGCCAAACCTGTAGGAAATTGTCCACCCAGCCCAAATTGCGCCAAAGATTGATCATTGAGATAATGCCACTCATAAAAAATGAGATAAAAAACGGCAAAATAAACATGGCATATTTTGCTGGTAACTTGGGAATATTGCCAATGATCATCGGTCGCTGTTCAGACACGTTTTATCCTTAAAAGTATGCGTTTTAGTTTTCATCATACTGCGCTTTTCATGTTTATTGCAGAGCAATCGTTAGCAGTTTTTGAACATTTTTTATTCTATAAAAATGGATTCACCTAAAGACGCGGAAATTTGCTATATTTAGCGTTTTTCTGCGACATTAAATTTTCGACTGAATATGAACACGGCAATCCAAGCAGCTCTCGAGCACGCAGTACAAAACCTTCAAGCTGAAGGTATCCTTCCAGCAGACTGGAACAACAGCAGTACTTTGACGCGTACCAAAGACCGAAGCCACGGGGATTTCGCGTCCAATATCGCGATGATTGCCTCTAAAGCTGCGGGTATGAAGCCTCGTGATTTAGCCGAAAAAATTCTTGCTGCGCTGCCAGAAGTGGCGGACATTAGCAAAGCAGAAATCGCAGGTCCTGGCTTTATTAACTTCTTCTTAAATGCCGACCAACGTTTTGCTGTACTTGATCAAATTCAAGCGCAAGGCAATCAGTTTGGTCGCACGCAAGCCAATGCTGCGAAAAAAATTCAAGTAGAATTCGTTTCTGCCAACCCAACCTCGAGCTTGCACGTTGGTCATGGTCGTGGCGCAGCCTATGGGATGACGGTTGCAACCTTGCTTGAAGCAACAGGTGCAACGGTAGACCGTGAATATTATGTGAATGATGCAGGCCGTCAAATGGACATCCTTGCAACATCCACCTATTTACGCTACCTCGAATTAACAGGCCAAGAACTGGTTTTCCCTAAAAATGCCTATCAAGGCGATTATGTTAAAGAAATCGCGCAAAGTATTATTGATGCTGATGGTGATGCCTACGTCCGCCCTGTAGCAGACGTCTATAAAGATGTCCCTGAAGATGTGCAATATGCAGAAGAACTCGATGCTGAAGGCAATAAAGTTGTCCTTTCAGGCGACAAAGAAAAGCACATTGATGGTCTAATTCATAATTCACAAAGCCTAATCGGTGAAGCTTACCGCGTATTCCACCAAGCAGCGCTGAATGCGATCTTAGATGACATCAAAGATGACTTGGGCGAGTTTGGTGTAACCTTTAACCAATGGTTCAGCGAAGCCTCATTGACAGGCAAAATTGATGAAGCTTTAGAAACTTTAGAACAACGTGGTTTCTTATACGAAAAAGACGGCAACATTTGGTTCAAATCGACTGAATTTGGCGATGAAAAAGACCGTGTTGTGAAGCGTCGTAATGGACAAACCACTTACTTTGCTTCTGACATTGCTTATCACCTGAACAAATTACAACGTGGCTATACCGATATCATTGATATCTGGGGCTCAGACCACCATGGCTATATTTCACGGGTCAAAGCAGCCATTGATGCCTTAGGTTATGATTCGAAAAAACTGACTGTGCTTTTAGTTCAGTTCGTCAGCCTATGGCGTGGTGGTGAGATGGTACAAATGTCATCTCGTTCTGGTCAGTTCGTGACTTTACGCGACCTGCGTAAAGAAGTGGGCAACGACGCTGCGCGTTTCTACTACGTGATGCGTAAGTCTGAGCAACACATTGACTTTGACTTAGACCTTGCAGTTTCACAAAGCAAAGACAATGCGGTGTACTACATTCAATATGCGCATGCACGTGTCAATCGTATGGTCGATGTGAAAGCACCTGAAAAAGGCATTAGTTTTGATCGGAACAAAGTAGCTGATTACGATGCGACCTTATTAGTTCTTGACGCTGAAACTGAAATTCTTGCCAAACTTGCGGCCTATCCTGAAATTGTGCTTCGTGCTGCAAATAGCTATGAACCACACCAAGTGGGTAACTATTTGAAAGAACTCGCAGCGTTATTCCATGGTTGGTATAACTTGGATAATACCAGAATTATCGACGAACAGAATATTGCCCTTTCGCAAGCCCGTTTATTACTTTCAATAAACGTACAACAAGTTTTGCGTAATGGTTTAGAGTTACTAGGTGTGTCTGCACCTGAAGCCATGTAATAAGTGAAGCAAAGCTTCACACATGGCTGCAAGACCGAAAGCTATGCTTGAGGTAACGATGTAAAAAGCAACGCTTTGCACATCGCCGCAAGATGAAGGGCTTTGCCCGAAGTAGCCATATCAACTCTAATGTATTTCTCGCTTTGTGAAACTTGAATTTTGCAAAGCGATTCTTTATTTTACGATGACGCCTCTTTTAATCCCTTGAGGCCAAGTATTAAAATAAAGAAAAGAATGGGCCAGTCCCTCATATTGATTAAAAGAAAAGAGGTTTCCACGTGTTTGGAAA
Source organism: Acinetobacter sp. MF4642 (assembly GCF_002018925.1). Lineage (NCBI taxonomy): Bacteria > Pseudomonadati > Pseudomonadota > Gammaproteobacteria > Moraxellales > Moraxellaceae > Acinetobacter > Acinetobacter sp. MF4642. Next base: position 14,548 of record NZ_MVON01000020.1, on the reverse strand, counting down.
AACGCAGCGCGGTGTATCTGAAAGACCGAACAAACCCAAAAAGCCACTGATTCCAGCTTGGCTCGGTACACTTGTGGTCATTTTAATCGTGCTCTGTTTTGCTGTAGCACTGTTACTGTGGAAACCTTGGGCACCAGTGAAGCCGAAAGGTCAAATCACTTCGGAACATTATCAAGAAGAAACCAATAAAGACTACCGTTTCTACGACTTACTGCCACAGCAGCAAGTGACGCCAATTCCTGATCAAGCCATTCCTGAAACCAAAGATAATCCAAGCACCGTGGTGATTGTTGAAGCACCTGCTGCCGAAGAAAGTATCCCTGCTGAACCGGGTTTAACCGAAGCAGCACCGACACCGCAAGCGCCAAGTTTTATATTGCAAGTCCGCAGTTACCCTGACCCAGACAGTGCCGATGCACGTCGTGCAGAAATTATCTTAAATGGTCTCTCTGCCGATGTCGTCAAAACCGTTGAAGGTGGCCAAACATGGTATCGCGTGATTTCAGGGCCATATGACTCGCAAGAAGCCGCGGTGATTGCACAGCAAACCCTACAACATAGCGGGATTGATTCGATTGTGGTCAAACGCTAAAACAAAAAAGGATGCCTCGGCATCCTTTTTTATACTCTGAGTTTGACGAGAAAATTTTCAATCAATTGCGCAACGTGCGCCGCATGCACATAAGCTAAATCATGTTGACCCTGTGACACGATATGCAATTCAGCATGTGGTATTTGACGGTGTAAGGCCTGCCCCACCGCAACAGGGCTAATCGGATCTGCATCGCCCCAAATCAACAAAACTGGACACTGGATACGCTCCAGACTATCCGTCAAATCAGACTGATGCTGAACAAACCAATCAGGAACCATAAAGCTCTGTTGATAATCCTCTCTCCAATCCTTCACCTGAAAAGGACTTAAATCAATACCGCCTGAGGTTGCCACAAGTACCAAAGCCTGCACCTGCTCAGGTTTTTTTAGGGCAGCTTGTACTGCAAAAATGCCGCCCATGGATTGCGCAATAACCACAGAAGGCTGTTGGATTTGATTCAACACATCGGCTTGTAAGCCTTCAAAACTTTGCACATCCACATCATCAGCATAACCACCAAAGCTCGGATAAGCGACGACTATAGTTGAATCGTCCTGTAGGAGTTGGATAACAGGTTGCCAAAATGCCGTATTGCCCGATGCACCGGGCAAAAAAATCAGGTTCAAATCATCACCACCCACTAGAAACCACTGAGCTCTTTGGCTTTTTTAAATGCTGGGCGCTGCTGAATGCGCTGTGCATAAGCAACCATTTGAGGGTTATGGGCTTTTACCCGCTCTTGCATCGCCACCACAGGAAAGCTCATTTGAATATCAGCAAAGGAAAAATCACCTGCAAAATAGTCATGTTGAGATAAATAATTTTCCAAATATGCACTGTGCTCTTTCAAGCGTGGATTAATAAAGCCACCTTTCACCCCATCACAAATTTTATTGGCAATCGGTTTAATTAGAAAGGGAACATGCTTGGATACATTACTCATCACCAAAGTCATGACCAAATATGGCATCAACGAGCCTTCGGCATAATGCATCCAGTAGTTGTATTGCATTAAATCCTTTGGATTTTGCGGTTTAAACTTGTGCTCCGTATCGTAGGTGGCTTGTAGGTATTCCAAAATAACCGCAGATTCTGCTATGACCAAATCACCATCGGTCAAAACAGGTGCTTTACCTAAGGGATGAATGTTTTTTAACTCAGGTGGCGCAGCATAGGTCGGTAGGCGTTTATAAAACTTCACCTCATACTCCAGCCCTAACTCTTCCAAAGCCCATAAAATGCGTAAAGAGCGTGAATGTTCCAAATGGTGCAGGGTGATCATTGTTTTACCTTTTGTTTTAATTGAAATCTAGCACTCACTTTACGCTAAAATTTGGATTTTGCATCTGTCGATACACATGAATACCCAGTCGCGCAAAATCCTTTACCGCCTATAAAAAACCATCAAGCGAGTTAAACAATTGAGGTTTCAATCTCGACGGAACGTAATAAAGTTTTAGTGACTGGTGTTTTTTGACAGATGTCTAAGATTTTTTGGTGTGCTTCTTCTGTCAATGTTTGCTCAAACGACAAACGACGGCTGATCCATTCTCGGCCTTCTTTATTGGCATTAAAATCTGCTTCGACACTAAAAGTCCCCCACTCAATACCTTTGTGCTGCGCATACATCCGTAGGGTAATCATGGTGCAGGAAATCAAACCTGTACAAATAAAGTCATAAGGTGCAGGGCCTTTATCTTGACCGCCAAAAGACGCTGGTTTATCGGTAATGAATTGATGTCGTCCACTGCTTACTTCACCAGACCATGCTTCGACGCATGTTTTGACTTCCGCATTCGCAATTATTGCCATTTTTTTATTATCCTATTTTTCATTGATATTATTTTGAATAGGTTTCAAGTATTGAAACTATCCACCTATTCTGTTGTTGAACGACTTGTCGCAGTATTCAATTTATTTTGAAGCACGCATTTGGTCTGGAAATGCCGGAGCTTCCAAGCGCGGGCCTTCATAGTCAGGAATGAAACCAAAACGTTCATCTTGTGCAATCCACTGATCACGCGCAATTTTCAATTCTTCTTGAGTACGACCAACAAAGTTCCACCACAGTAAAATTGGACTTTCAAACGGTTCACCACCTAACAGTAACAAGCGGCTGCCAGCATGAATTTCAATTTCAATCGCACTTACACCCTGCTCGAGCACCACCATATTGTCTTCCGTCAGTTCGTGCCCATTGACCGTAGCCGTTCCTTCTAAAGCCATAAATCCATACTCAAAGTTTGGATTGAGTGTTAAACGGGTTTTGGTGCTTTCTGCTGCGCTTAAGTCCACCCCTAATAGCTCGGTATAAACACTCACAGGTGAGGTAGTATTTAAAAACGCTCCGACCAAAACGGTAAATTCCACCCCATCTTTTTCCACCACTGGCAGTTCTGGATAATGATCGAAACGCGGTGCAACAGCAATTTGTGCATCAGGCAATGCAATCCACAATTGTGCTGCATGCATTTTGGTTTCTGTATCTGGTGCGACTTCCGTATGGGAAATCCCGTGTCCTGCGGTCATGAGGTTGACCTGTTTTGGACGAATCAACTGTTTGCTGCCCAAACTGTCGGTATGCATCATGGTGCCTTCAATCATCCATGTAAAGGTTTGCAAACCGATATGTGGATGTGGGCCAACATCTAAACCGTCCCCTTGAGGGAAGGTTACAGGGCCTGCGTGATCTAAGAAACACCATGCACCAATCATTCGTTTATGGCGACTTGGCAGCGCGCGTTTGATGACCGTCCCTTGGCCGATTTCAGCACTTCTCAGTGGAAACTCTTGAATGAATTGATTTACGTATTTTTCACAGTCATCCGAATGTGAAAGTTCAGTATAGTTATTATTCGTCATGTGCTTACTCATTACAGATCCATATGTCCTAGATCATAACAAGCAGATTCCCAACTGCACATCCCTAAAAATAGAATGCTGATTCTTAAACTTGGGACAATATCTTGTGTTTTCAAAACCTAACTACAAGACAATGAGTGGATGTAAAAATGTTGTTACATCTTTCTCCCTATATGCCTTAGTAGTTCATACGCATCTACTCAAACTTTATTAGAAAGTATAGATATTACGATTCCGAATGACTCACTTCATCCAAATAATCAAACACCATAAAAAAAAGAGCGCCTAAGCGCTCTTTTTCAAAAAGTAATTTTCGTCAACTGCCGCGAGCATAGCTCTTGGCGTAATTTAGGCAAGAAGCTTCGCTTCTTGAAAGCCCTAAATTACTCCCATTCAATCGTTGCTGGTGGTTTAGACGACACGTCATAAACAACACGAGAAACATCTTTAATTTCGTTCATGATACGAGTCGAAATTTTATCGACAAGATCATAAGGAAGATGTGCGAAACGCGCTGTCATAAAGTCAACCGTTTCAACGGCACGAAGTGCAATCACCCATGCATAACGACGCCCATCACCTACGACGCCAACAGATTTCACAGGTTGGAATACAGCAAAGGCTTGTGCAGTTTTATCATACCAACCGCTAGCACGAAGCTCTTGCATGAAGATGTCATCTGCAAGACGTAAAATGTCTGCATATTCTTTCTTCACTTCACCCAAAATACGCACGCCCAAACCTGGACCTGGGAATGGATGGCGATATAGCATTTCAAACGGTAAACCTAAAGTTGTGCCTAAACGACGTACTTCATCTTTAAACAAATCACGGATTGGCTCAACCAATTCAAAAGCTAAGTCATCTGGTAAACCACCCACATTGTGGTGAGATTTAATCACATGAGCTTTACCATTTTTAGTTGCAGCAGATTCAATCACGTCTGGGTAAATTGTCCCTTGAGCAAGGAAGTTTACGCCATCAAGCTTACGCGCTTCTTCAGCAAAAACTTCAATGAACTCACGACCAATGATTTTACGTTTCTTCTCAGGATCAACTTCACCAGCAAGTGCAGTCAAGAAACGCTCTTCCGCATCGGCACGAATCACACGGATACCCATGTTTTTCGCAAACATGTCCATCACTTGTTCGCCTTCGTTCAAACGAAGCAAGCCGTTGTCAACGAATACACAAGTCAATTGATCGCCAATCGCACGGTGTAAAAGCGCAGCAACCACTGATGAATCAACACCACCCGACAGACCTAAAAGAACTTTTTGATCGCCAATTTGTTGACGTAATTGTTCAACGCGTAAGTCAATGATGTTTTCAGAGTTCCACAGGCTACGACAGCCACAAATGCTGTGTACAAAGTTAGATAATAACTCTGCACCTTTTGCAGTGTGCGTTACTTCTGGGTGGAACTGAATCCCGTAAAAACGACGCGTTTCATCAGAAACCATCGCCACTGGACAGCTTGGTGTGCTTGCAGTGATTTGGAAACCTTCAGGAATCGCTGTCACTTTGTCACCATGACTCATCCAGACTTTAAGTTGGTCTTTGGTGTCTTCAAGATCACCAATCAACTTGTCACGAACTTGAATGTTTACTTCGGCATAACCGAACTCATGTACAGTACCCGGCTCAACTTTACCGCCAAGCTGTGCAGACATGGTTTGTAAGCCATAGCAAATACCCAAAACTGGTACACCTAAGTTGAACACAACTTCTGGCGCACGTGGGCTGCCTTCTTCGTGTACGCTCTCAGGACCACCTGATAAGATGATACCGTTTGGATTAAATGCACGAATGTCTTCTTCAGACATGTCATAGGCATACATTTCAGAATATACACCAGCTTCACGTACGCGGCGTGCAATAAGCTGGCTATATTGAGAACCGAAATCCAAAATAAGGATACGATCTTCAGTAATTTGAGTATTGGTAGTCATGACAAACAACTATGAAAGGCAAACGAATATAAGCGCCGTATTCTAGCATTTTTCCGCGCATAACGCACATAATTCGGACAAGCTTTATACAACGCTTAAAACCCAATGGTTTTTATATCAAAAAGCACGCTTTCGCGTGCCTGATGTTTATTTCAAAACTTTTTCTATTTTAACGACTTCAATATCAGTCGGTTTATAACGATGTGTATCCACCTCACCGACCACCTGTACTTTATCGCCTGCTTTAATATTGGATGCTTTCCATAAATGGTCATCAATATCCAGCAAAATAACCCCTGTACCATCGCTGAACTCGTAGTGGTCTTCATTGAGATGTTTCAGCAGCGTGCCTTTTAAGGTGACCGCAGTTTCATCTTTGAGCTTTGCAATGGCTGACACAGAGACATGGTTCTTTGCAGCTTCTTGTAAAATGATATGATCATCTTTGGCCCATGCGCCAGCGGCAAGACTTAAACTTGTAATACATAACCCTATTTTAAAAAGATTTTTTCATCTTATTTTCCTCATGTTTTATTGATCTTGATCAAAAAAAATAACGTCCACACCGTACTTTTTTGTAAATAAAAAAGCAGCATCCTGCATGCTGCTTTTCATTTTGAATTATTTTTCAATCAAATGATCTAGACTCATTTTTCCTGCACCATGCAGGATTAGAAACAATAGACCACCTGCCATGGCAAAATTTTTCATAAAATTAATGCTGGCTTGTGCGCCATCGTGAAAAATAAACGCGGTAATAACACTAAATAGGTCTAAGCCAAACGCAGGAAAGTGGGCTTGAAAACCAAATAACAGCGCTAAGCCACCACCAAACTCAACTAAAATGGTTAAAGGTAATAGCGCTCCAAGCCCCCATATACCCTAAAGTTACGCTATAAGCTGAAATTTTTCCCTAGCTTGCAACAAGAGAATATAAGCCATCAGTACACGGGGAATTAAAGCTAAAACTACATCTGTATTGGGTTGATTGATAATATTTTTGGCCACAACATTTCGATTAAATATTTTTACACCTTTAAATACGTTTTATTTGAAGTTGTAGCTATCTTAATGTTCTCTATTTTTAGAATAAATATCCATTTTCATCACACATACTTTTAAGATAAGAACACTGATAGCTAAATTTATTTACGTTTTAATACTGACTTCTGATAACGAGACTGCTAGGATTTCCGCACTCTTTTGCTTATTTGTGCCCCATGGAACTGATTGATTTTATATTACATGTCGATGACCATCTGCTTGAGTTTATCACCAACTATGGGGTTTGGATTTATGCAATTTTGTTTCTCATCATCTTTGTGGAAACAGGTTTGGTGGTCATGCCGTTCCTACCCGGCGACAGTTTATTATTTGCCGCAGGTGCATTAGCTGCATCCACAGGTGCAATGAATCCGTGGACTCTTGGTGTTTTACTTTTTATCGCGGCCGTACTGGGCGATACGCTGAATTATCACATTGGTCGTTATATTGGACCGCGCGTTTTTGAAATCGAATCCCGTTTCATCAATAAACAACATCTGATTAATACACAAAAATTCTTTGAAAAACATGGTGGTAAAACCATTATTTTTGCGCGTTTTATTCCTTTTGCGCGGACTTTTGCACCTTTTGTAGCAGGTGCAGGAAAAATGGATTACAAATTTTTCCTGTCTTATAACCTAATTGGCGCATTCTGCTGGATTGGTTCATTCATTACTTTAGGCTATATTTTTGGTAATGTGCCTGTGGTCAAAGACAATTTCACGCATCTGATTTTCGGCATTATTATTATTAGCATCTTGCCGGGAATCATTGGTTTTATTCGTGCCAAATTAAAGAAAAAAATCAACCACTGAAGCTTAAGCAAAAAAACGTAGAATCACGGGAAACATACACACCACCAACAACATGGCCGATCCTTTATATAAGAGATCGGCTTTTATTTGTTTGGACTCACCCGATAAAATGGCACGGCCAAAAGACATCCAGAACAGTGCCGTTGGCAATAACACCAGACTAAACACCGCAAACACCAAAAAGAAATTGGTCGGATTATCCCAAGCTTCATAGGGAAAAATACCTGCAGCAAATAAGACCGCTTTCGGATTTTTCAAAGTAGAAAAAAATAATTGTTTAGGTCGAATCGAGGTAAAACGTTGATTATGTTTTTCTAAGTGCGAGCTTTTCCACAAATGAAAAGCCAACCAAAATACATAAACTGCACTGAGTGCATGTAAAAGATCAATCAGATAAGGCCAAGTCGGTGTACTGAGATGAATCAGGAGTGCCCATAAATTGATGGCATAGAAATACCCAAACAGTTCTGCGGGTACAAGTAAGCTGGTCTTCGCAAGACCTTGCTGATGTGCAGAGCTTGCGAGTAAAGCATTGGTCGGTCCCGGAATCATCAAGACAGCAATCATTGCCAATACAAACAGCCAACTCTCAATCATAGACATCCAACAACAGCATTAAAGATGCGCAATTTAGCCGAAAAAGAGCGGTTTCCTCAAGTCAAAGCGGAAAAAAACACAGAACCCATGAGGTAGAAAAGTGCATGGTGAAACCATAGTCTGTTGTTTTATTGAAATTATTTCCGAAACATTTTGCTAAGATTTTAATGGCTGCTGAAAGGTTGAACCCTTCAGCAGAATGAATAAATGCGGCATTAATTCGTCTTATTTTGCACGGTAATTGCACAGCCTTTGAATTTTGCAGCTTGTACAATCGCCTCTTGCTGACCCAAAAGTCGTGAAATTTCAGTTTTTTTGGTATTCGATGATTGTCCTATATTCACTGAAACGCTTGGACCAAAGCCCCAACCGCCACCATGACTCCATCCACCACCCAGACCTAGACCCACGCCGACACCCGTGCGTTTTGCAGTAGGTACACCTTCATCTAAATGTTGCTGAATCCGATTATATTCCGCTTGTAACTGTTGGCAGTTCAAAGCTTGATACTGTGTAGGAGAGACATAAGTCGGTTTAACCGTTGTGGCACAGGCACTCAATAACAGCGTACAGCCCATTAAAAAAGCAATTGTGATCTTTTTCATGCTGAATCTCGCAATTTATTATTCTCAATCTCATTGAACAATGATTGATAGGCCTGCGTCAATTTATGATCGTGTGCCAAATGAATCAAGGGTAAATTTTTGTGATGCGATTCTTTCATCAGCACCGATGGAGGCAACATACTTTCTAATACAGGAAGACCTTCATCCTTCAGCTGTTGCACCACTTCACGCGGAAGTTTGGCTTGCGCTTGGAACTGATTCACCACAATGCCTTCAATTTCTAAATGATCATTATGATCGTCTTGAGTTTCGAGTACATTTTCGATCAAAGTTTGCAGTGCACGTTTAGAAAAGACATCACAATCAAACGGAATCAGGACTTTATTAGCTGCAATCAGTGCCGACAAAGTAAAGAAGTTAAAGGCTGGCGGTGTATCGATATAGACACGATCATATTTTCCGGCAAGCTGTTGTAACGCATCACGCAGTTTATAAATTTTATGTTTTGACTCTAAAGCATAAGCCAATGCCCCGAGGCTTGGGCTGGCTGGAATCACATCCAAATTTTTAAAAGGGGATTGGTGCACATAACTTTCTAAGCCTTTAGCACGCCCTTTGAGGATCGAACCAATGGCACTGCCCAATAGACTTTTATTTTGAGTCGTTCCAAGTACTTCTTCAAAATAGTTTTCAATATTGGGTTCTAAGGCTGGCTTGTCTGCCGAATACGTTGCGTCATCGCCCAATACATACTGGCTCGAATTCGCTTGCGGATCGAGATCAATCAGTAAGGTTTTTAAGCCTTGATGTGCACTAATTGCCGCTAAATTCACTGCAATACTGGATTTGCCGACACCACCTTTTTGATTAAATACCACACGTGTATGCATAAAATCCCCTCCATCTTGTTATTTTTCCGCTATAGATAGCAGTGTAGCGCAGAACAATCGCTGTGCCGATGATTATGTCTAACAATTAGCCAAAGTTTGGTTTAATCATGACTAAACCTAAAATGGATATCATCGCTACCACCGCCAAGAATAACCCCACTCGGCGCTGTGTAAGTAAAATGCTGTCTTCTTTTTTATAAGCTTTCGACAAAGAAGATAACATCACTAAAAATAAAACCACTTTGGCATAAAACCATGTTTGCACATCAAAGTTTTTCATCACTAAAAGTGCAACCCCAGTCAGTACAATCACCAGCATGCTTAAGTGCTGAAGAGCAACAAAAACTGTTCGACCTGCTGGATTGGGTTGATTGCCTTGAACGCCTTTAAATAATGTCAGGGCACGCGCCAAAATCACGACACATGCCAAGCTGACCGCACACATATGCACGATCTTAATCAATAATTGTGTTTCCATAACTGAATCTCTGCTTAGCTTTTCGGGGCATGTACGCAATTTGGACTAGAAGTGTCTTGTCCTTGCCATTCTTCAGGTAGAAAGGCATGAATAGCTAAAGCATGAATTTTACCTGGACTGAGTAAGTCTCCTGCTACCGCATAAATTTTTTGATGGCGCTGAACTAAACGTAATCCCTCAAAAATATCACTCACCACGATTACTTTAAAATGTGACTCTTTCCCTGGAAAATAACCGCCATGACCAGAAGATTCATTCACAACTTCTAAATATGATGAGGAAAGCTGTTGTAAGCGTTCAATCAATTGCTGCTCCAAGCTCATACCTGTCTCCAAAAATAATGATTCGTTCAGAGTATACCTGTTCCTTCGAGATGTTGAATGCGTAAAACTCTTTTCACTAACATGAGGCACAACGTTTCGTGAACAAAAGTTAAAAAAGCTCAATACGCAGTCTAAAACTGGCTTTATTTTATGCAATTAAACTCAGCTTTTTCATAAAGCTATTGACCCTGAACTTGCTTGCTGTATCATACAGCGCTATGCGGGAATAGCTCAGTTGGTAGAGCACAACCTTGCCAAGGTTGGGGTCGCGAGTTCGAGTCTCGTTTCCCGCTCCAAATTTTTTTCAGTGTAAGTTTTAGCAAAAACTGCTCAATACGCGGGAATAGCTCAGTTGGTAGAGCACAACCTTGCCAAGGTTGGGGTCGCGAGTTCGAGTCTCGTTTCCCGCTCCATTTTTTAGTGTAAGTTTTTATAAAAACTGCTCAATACGCGGGAATAGCTCAGTTGGTAGAGCACAACCTTGCCAAGGTTGGGGTCGCGAGTTCGAGTCTCGTTTCCCGCTCCAAATTTAAAAGGCCCTAGTCGAAAAATTAGGGCTTTTTCTTGTTGATTTTATTATATTTTTTAAAATTCCGCCTTCCTTTGTAATTCAATTCAATAAAAAATATTCTTAATGTAATTTGTATTTTGTGACCAAGATGTGACCATGGCGTGCCCACGACAATAAAAATGGTCTTAATTGATCTCAAATGCTCTCATTTCATCACTACTTTTTAGCCCCCCTCAGAGCTTTTTTGGCTGTAAAAAAAACACCAAACTCTTTTCAAAGTACAGTTTTTTTACCAATCGTTCAATGATTTGTGACCATTTCACTTTTTGATGTGACCATTTGTGACCAAACTATTCATTAACATATTGTTCTTTATTGTCTTTTTCAAAAATAAATAAATCTCCTACCTGCACATCCAAATAATCGCAAATACGATCGATAGTCTCTAAATCAATTCGAGTCAATTCGCCATTATAAAGCTTATGCAAAGTTGTCTTGTTAATGCCTGTGCCACGAATTAAGTCAGCTACACGCATTTTTCTTTCAGCCAACAATATTGGTAGTTTACAAATAACCATTAATTTTTCCTCTAATACAATGAAAATTTAATTGCATTTAATTAAATTTGAGGTTATTTTAGATCTAAGGATGAAAAATTCATTGCATCCGATGAATTACGCTAGGAATACAATTATGTCATATACCTATCTCACAGCCCAGCAACTGGCTGAAAAAATCCAGTACGACGCTCGTACTATTCGCAACCAGCTAAAGGACAGTGTCTTTATCGAAGGTGTTCACTACATCCGTCCTTTCGGTGGTCGCAAAATTCTTTTTGTTTGGGAACGCATTGAAACTGAAATGCTTAAATTCACTGGTTTAAGCATGGATGCCTTGCAATAAGGCTTAGGAGGTTTAACTCATGGCTACCATCCGGGAACGAAGTGGCAAACTGATTGCAGACTTTCGCTACATGGGCATCCGTTGCAGAGAAACAACCAATCTTGAAGACAATGCTTATAACCGACGCATTTTGAAAAAACGTCTCGAGCAGCTTGAAGCTGAAATTACTTTGGGAACTTTTGAATACGAAAAGTACTTTCCAAAAAGTAACCGTGTTGAGGAGTTTAAGGAAAAAAGAAGTCAGCAAATTGCTGTACAAACCAAAGTACCTCTTTTTAAAGAGTTTACTGCACTGTGGTTTAAACAGAAACAGATTGAGTGGAGAACATCCTATCAACACAAGGTTTCAATTATTATCAAAAATTACTTGATTCCTGCTTTTGGTAATCAGGTTCTCTCGAAAATCAAGAAGTCAGACTTGCTGAACTTCCGTGCCTCTCTCGCCAAAGTGACACACGGAAAAGATCAGACAAGTCTGAAAGCATCGAGAATCAATCAAATCATGACGCCTTTACGTATGATACTCAATGATGCGGCTGAACGATACGAGTTTGAGTCGCCTTATAAAAATATTAACAATCTGAAAGAAAGTAAGATTGAAGTCACTCCCTTTTCTCTGGAAGAGGTACATAAAATTCTTACCACTGTTCGTGATGATTTTAAGCCTTATTACACTGTTCGATTTTTCACAGGTATGCGCACCAGTGAGATCGATGGATTGCAATGGAAAAATGTGGACTTACAACGTCGGGAAATCCACATTCGTGAAGCATTAGTGAATGGGGAGCTTGGTGGAACCAAAACTTATGGTTCTGACCGTACCATCCAAATGAGTGATCGGGTTTGTCAGGCCTTTCTGCAACAGAAAAGCTTAAATAATGGTAAATCAGAGTTTGTCTTCTGTAACCGCGATGGTGAACCTCTCGATTATCGTTTAGTGAATAAACGTGTCTGGCATCCCCTGCTACGCTATTTAGGACTAAAGCCTCGTCGTGCTTATCAAACACGTCATACTGCTGCAACGCTCTGGCTGTCGGCAGGCGAGAATCCGGAATGGATCGCACGCCAGCTGGGACATTCAACCACTGAAATGCTGTTTAGGGTCTATAGCCGCTACATTCCAAATGTTACACGTCGCGATGGTAGCGCTTTTGAAGCCATGCTGGAGAGACTTAATACAGAGGAGCTTGCCCATGAAAAGTAAAGCTTTCTTTGGCGGCGTAGTCGTTAGTCCAGAAGCAGATATGGTCGCGCGTGAACTCATTCACGAGTTACATATTCCCAAACTTCACAATCTAGCTTTTTTGTTGGAAATCAATAAATGCTTCGATGATCACCAGGCGTTGAGACTCTGGTTACAGCGAATGTTGGATGAAGGGCAAGCCCATTACGATGACTTGGCCCAACAGGCCCGTCTCCGCTTAATGAGTCTCGCTCACTAATAAAACAAACACAGACAGAAGGTCATCCAATCGATGACCTTAGCCCCTCTATACCTATAAAAAGGTGAAAATATGCATAAAGATATTTCAATTTGGATGCCACTCTATATTGGCGACTTACAGGCAAAATTCGCACGAATGACCGCAGAACAAATTGGTGCAGCACTGCTGTTAATGATGGATTTCTGGAAAAATGGGGCTATTCCTCATGATTTAGCGACCGTATGCAGCATCACCAAGTTATCGCAACATACCAAGGCTAAAACTTTGTTGAATACGCTGATAGCCCTGGAATTGTTTGAAGTCGAATCTGAGCAGATTCATTCAAATTTTTTAACCAGTTTAAAAAGCCAGGCATTGCAAAATCAACAAATGAAATCTGATAAAGCTAAAAATGCAGCTCAAGCACGTTGGGGGAAATCCGCAAGTAATGCTCAAGCATCAACCAAGCAACGAAAAGTAAATACTCAAGCAGCTCCTGAGAAGAGCCCGAGTATTACTCAAGTCATGCTTGAATCATGCCCTTCATCTTCATCTTCATCTTCATCTTCATCTTCAAATTTTGAAGAAAAAAATGAGAGTTTTTTAGAAAATTCAAAATGGATTTAGGAGATCAGCCATGAAAACCATGCTTAAAACGCTCCAGTTTCGCGCAGAAACAACGGAAACACTTTGCCCTACCCATCATATACCCCTGATGGAAATCGCCGGTCACAGGCTCTGTAAATTGTGTGTCAAAGAAACCGTCCAACACTCACATGCAGCCTATGAGAATGAACTGCAACAGCGATTGCTAAAACAGAAAATTAAAAATTCAGGGCTCAATAAACGCTACCTGGATCGGGGCTTCAAGAATTATGTAGTTGCATGCCCTGCACAAGACAATACCATCAAACTATGTCAGGCCTTTGCACAGCAGATTATTTCTGACCACAACCCGAACATGTTGATGATTGGTACACCAGGTACAGGTAAAACCCATCTGAGTGCATCAATTATTCGTAACATTCTGCATAACAGTACAAAATCTGCACGCTACTATACCAGTGCAGAAATTGCTCAAAAAATGATGGACACTTGGTCAGATGCTTCACGCTCTGAAAAGGAAGTCATCGACCATTTCTCCAGCTTTGATTTATTAGTGATTGATGAATATGGCCTGCATGACCGGCATGAAAAACCCCTGGAGATGGTACATAAGGTTTTGTATAGTCGTTATGACAACATGAAATCTACCCTTCTGATTTCCAATTTCACAGTCCAAAATATGCAGCGAGATTTAGGTATCCGATTATGGTCACGATTACATGAAAACAATTTGATTGTAGTACCGTGTTATTGGGATGATCAGCGGATAACCAAATAATACGACTCTTTACTTAAGCCAATTATCTCGCTGAAATAATTGGCTTTTATAATTAGATTTTTCAAAATTGCATTAATTAGACCTCTTGCGAAAGTAAAAACCACCTCAATATAAATTTCATGAGATATCAGAAATTAAATCGTTTTTCAGATTCTGAATTCAAACGCTTGGTTGGCGTACCTCGACATGTTTTTACTGAAATGG
>NZ_MVON01000019.1:0-53961 GCF_002018925.1 Acinetobacter sp. MF4642 | reverse complement strand
GCCACCGAATTTCTTCGCACATACAGTTGCAATTGCAGCTGTTAAAGTTGTTTTACCATGGTCAACGTGACCGATTGTGCCCACGTTAACGTGTGGCTTATTACGTTCAAACTTAGCCTTAGCCATGAGATCTTCCTTTTTAAACTACTCATGCAGGATCACTGCATGAGCACTTGGTTTTTAACTATGAATTAGTTTGGGCTTATAGTAATCGAAAGATTACTCGTCGTCACCTTTTTTACCGCCAGACTGAAATTTAGAAATGATGCCTTCAGCCACGTTACGTGGAGTTTCAGCATATTTAGCAAATTCCATAGAGTATGTTGCACGGCCTTGAGACATAGAACGCATTTGAGTCGCGTAACCAAACATCTCTGCAAGTGGAACTTCAGCTTTAATTGCTTTAGTACCGCCAGGCAAGTCATCCATACCTTGAACCATACCACGACGACGGTTTAAGTCACCCATGATATCGCCCATGTAGTCTTCTGGAGTTTCTACTTCAACTTTCATGATCGGTTCAAGCAAGATAGGATCTGCTTTCATGAAACCGTCACGGAATGCGTAAGAACCTGCCATTTTGAACGATAATTCGTCCGAATCGACATCGTGGTAAGAACCGTCAAACAATGTAGCTTTGATGCCAACAACTGGGTAACCAGCAAGGACACCATTCTTCATACGCTCTTGGATACCTTTATCCACAGCACCGAAGAATTCTTTAGGAACTACACCACCAACAACTTCTTCAACGAATTCGTAATCTTTTTCTGATTCAGGATCCATTGGCTCTAAACGTACGTATACGTGACCAAATTTACCTTTACCACCAGTTTGACGTACGAATTTACCTTCTTGTTCAACTGTCTTCTTGATCGTTTCACGGTAAGAAACCATTGGTTTACCAATGTTTGCTTCAACACCGAATTCACGCTTCATACGGTCAACAATGATGTCAAGGTGAAGTTCACCCATACCAGCAATAATTGTTTGACCTGACTCTTCGTCAGTACGAACGCGGAATGATGGATCTTCCTTAGCCAAACGACCTAAAGCAATTGACATTTTTTCTTGGTCAGCTTTAGTTTTTGGTTCAACAGCCAATGCAATTACTGGCTCTGGGAATTCCATACGCTCAAGTGTGATGACATTTTTCTCATCACAAAGTGTATCACCCGTAGTAACGTCTTTAAGACCTACACACGCAGCGATATCACCCGCACGAATTTCTTCAACGTCTTGACGATCGTTCGCGTGCATTTGCACGATACGGCCGATACGTTCACGTTTAGATTTAACTGGGTTATAAACAGAATCACCTTGTTTAAGAACACCAGAGTAAACACGTACGAAAGTTAAGTTACCTACGAATTTGTCGTTCATGATTTTGAACGCAAGCGCAGAGAACGGAGCTTCGTCAGATGCTTCACGAATCGCTTTAGTTTCAGCTTTGTCGTCAAGAACACCTTCAATCGCTTTAACTTCTGTAGGCGACGGTAAGAATTCAATTACTGCGTCCAACATACGTTGAACACCTTTGTTTTTGAACGCTGTACCACAAAGCATTGGTTGAATTTGACAAGCCAAAGTTTGAACACGTAGACCAGCAACGATATCTTCTTTAGATAGTTCGCCTTCTTCTAGGTATTTGTCCATTAGCTCTTCAGAAGCTTCAGCAGCAGCTTCAACCATGTTTGTACGCCATTCTTCAGCAGTAGCTAGAAGTTCAGCCGGGATTTCACCGTATTCGAACTGCATACCTTGTGAAGCTTCATCCCAAATGATCGCTTTCATTTCGATCAAGTCGATTACGCCTTGGAAGTTTTCTTCAGCGCCAACAGGGATTACTACAGGTACAGGAGCTGCACCTAAACGTGTCTTCATTTGTTCAACAACACGGAAGAAGTTTGCACCAGTACGGTCCATCTTGTTCACGAATGCTAAACGAGGCACTTGGTATTTGTTCGCTTGACGCCATACAGTTTCAGACTGAGGTTGTACACCACCTACAGCACAGTAAACCATACACGCACCATCAAGAACACGCATAGAACGTTCAACTTCAATTGTGAAGTCAACGTGTCCCGGTGTATCAATTACGTTGATACGGTGTTCAGGGAACTGTTTAGACATACCTGACCAGAATGTAGTCGTAGCAGCAGAAGTAATGGTAATACCACGTTCTTGCTCTTGCTCCATCCAGTCCATTGTTGCTGCACCGTCGTGTACTTCACCAATTTTGTGAGATACACCTGTGTAGAACAAAATACGTTCTGTAGTTGTGGTTTTACCCGCATCAATGTGCGCAGAAATACCAATGTTACGATAACGAGAAATTGGGGTTTGACGAGCCATGATTTCTTGCATTCCTAAATTTTGTTGTTTAAAACAGGCGCTTTAAGCTGACGAACAGCTTAAAGCGATTCGATGACAGTTTGGCGTAAGCCAAGCTATCACCCTCCTGAATAGGGGCTGTTTTAGTCGCTTAGAAGCGGTAGTGAGAGAATGCTTTGTTGGCTTCAGCCATACGATGCACGTCATCACGTTTTTTAACCGCTGCGCCTTTACCTTCAGCTGCATCAAGCAACTCACCAGCAAGACGTAAAGCCATAGTTTTTTCAGAACGCTTAGCAGCAGCATCTACTAACCAACGCATAGCTAGAGCAGTACGACGGGATGGGCGTACTTCCATAGGTACTTGATAAGTAGCACCACCAACACGGCGTGCTTTTACTTCAACCATAGGACGAACTTTTTCAAGAGTAGTCTCGAAAAATTCAACTGGGTCTACTTTGTTTTTTTCTTGAACGCGGTCTAAAGCACCGTAAACGATACTTTCAGCAATAGATTTTTTACCATCTTGCATTACGTGGTTCATGAATTTAGCGATTGTTTGGCTGCTGAACTTAGGATCCGGAAGGATTTCACGAGCAGCAACTACGCGACGTCTTGGCATTTTAAACTACCTATATATATGACACTTCAGGTTAATCCAGCCGTAGCACAAAGTGTCATGTGCTTTCGCTGGCCTTACTACACGTCGCTTGAATTTCACAAAATTAATGCAGAAATCAGACAAGCGAGACGATAAAGGATTGCAGTTCTAGCGAACTAAGAGGTTAATCTCGAAAGATTATTTCTTAGGACGTTTAGTACCGTATTTAGAACGAGACTGGTTACGATCTTTCACACCAGCACAGTCTAAAGAACCACGAACGGTATGGTAACGTACACCTGGTAAGTCTTTAACACGACCACCACGGATAAGAACAACACTGTGCTCTTGTAGGTTGTGGCCTTCACCACCGATGTAGCTAGAAACTTCAAAGCCAGAAGTTAAACGCACACGGCAAACTTTACGCATTGCTGAGTTAGGTTTTTTAGGTGTAGTTGTGTAAACACGTGTACAAACACCACGACGTTGTGGACAAGCCTTCAACGCAGGAACTTTAGATTTTTCAACTAAAGTCGTACGACCCTTACGGATCAACTGATTTGTTGTTGCCATTTGGCAATTCTCCCGTTAATAAAAAACCCAAAAAAAGACGACTTTTTGAGGGCATGCAATTGTAAGCTAAGACGTAAAAATGGTCAACATTTCAAACTACATGTAATGTTGACCAAATCAGGGCTTTTACAAATTTCTATCTATTTTAAAGGGTTTATTTTTTACTTGGCGCATTTCGTCTTTTTGTAACCTTTTTTTCAGTCGGCTCTACAGCGGGTTTTGCTGTGACTTTTGAAGCCATATTGGGTTCATTTTCCGTAAAAGACTCATTATTGTTCTGTGTGGTCTCCTCAACCTCATCCACTGGATATAAATCTGCAAGATCCTCTTCCATTTGTAGGGCTGGTTGCTGCGGTGCAACAGCATCATGGGGTTCAATCATTTGATCTGCGAGTTGTTCCAGCCCTTGTTGAACACGTTCTTCGGTTGCGACAGGCTCTGTAACTTTGTCAGACTTTTTCTGGATTTTAACCTTGGTAATACTTTGATGACCTTTTAACTCTACTTCAGCCCCAATCTTCAAATCTGAACTATCGGTCTCTGATGTACTGCGCTGTGACAGCAGTCGTGGCGAGGCTTTCACCAAAAGCTCAAGTGAGCGTTCATATGCAGTTAAAGCACTCAGGCTAGTATCTTTTTGTTGAATGATATATTGACGGGCTTGTGAAAAAACCAGTTGTGCTTTTTGGTGTACATCATCAACAAGGCGCCAACTATAAGCTGCACTCACCCCTGCACTGGCAATTGGTGTGAGTTTTGCTAACTTATTCAGTAGCGATAGGTTAACAATCGACTGCCCCCATTTCAGCTGACCATCGGCATTGGTCAACCATTTCTTTAAGGCTTCAATATCATTGCTTGAACCTAAAAGCTGTTGTAACTGAGAGACATCATGGGTTTGCAAGGTACTTGAAATGGCTTTTATCGCCATCAACAAAGTTTGTTTTTCCGCAATCAGCCCAAGATCAATCTGTTTAAAAATAAACTGGACGATGTCTTGATCAGATTCTTTAGTTAAGTCAAAGCCATAAGAACGCCCCACCTGATAAATCATACGTAACGACATCACCAAGGAAGCGGGTACATCTACGGTTGAGCCCACAAAGCCCGTTGCTCCAGTCAGTGCACCTTGCAAGATAGCAATAATTTTATTTTGTTCGGACAGTGCCTGACTAATCCGTTTTGAACGGTCGACATCTTGGGTCAACATTTCTAAATCACGCACGCCCGCTTCATCTAAAACGGCATCGACCGAGCTCATACTCGAGCTAAATTGATTGAGCTGGCTAAAAAAATAATCTGCGGCTTTATCGGAAAGTTGTGGCGACACAAAATGTGCCACTCGATTTGCGTTGACATAATGACGTCCTAATAAATGACGTGATACTGTCGGCAGATGGTCTCTTAAGACTTGCTGCGGGTGTTCATAACGCTTATTTTTCGATTTTGTTTTTGTACTCGCACTATCACCAGTTGTAGCATTGGTCAGTGCTGAGGCCGTATCTGGGCTCACTTGGTTTAATATGTTTAAACCTGTATGGCTGAGCTTTTTAGCCACTCCGAAGGCATTTGAAAAGAAACCACTGCGCTGTTTATTGTTTGAATCCGCCATTCCGTACCCCGTACTTTATAATCTTTCATTTCTAGCTAAATACTAGGTGTAGTACGCATTTATCTCAATAAGAATATGTGTCTTTTAGTAAAGTTGAAATGCTCTGCTCCTGATTTTAAGACAAGTCAAATTGGCATAGGATTTGCCATAAGAATTAAAAATTCTTTCTGCTATTATGATCTGCATTGAAAACATAAGAGTTGCAATTGGCTTAGAAATAAATTGTTGATTCATCTTTAAGCGCAACTCTGCAAAACCACCATATAAGGGATCTTTAAATGAAACGTGTAGTAATCACTGGCATGGGTATCAACTCATGTATCGGTAATACTTTGGAAGAAGTTACTCATGCATTACAAAACGGGATTTCTGGGACACGTTTTAACCCAACCTATGCTGAACTCAATTTTAAAAGTCATATCAGCGCTGCTGCTGAACAAGACTTTGATGGTATCGACCGTAAGCTAAAACGCTTTATGGGTGTTTGTGCCATGTATGCATACAATGCTGCGGTTGCTGCGGTTGAAAATGCAGGCTTAACAGCAGAGCAAATTGGTGGCAACCCACGCTATGGTATCGCGGGCGGTTCAGGTGGTGGCTCAACTGCATCTGTAGTTGAAATGAAAGAATTGTTAGACACCAAAGGCGCACGTAAAGTTGGTCCGTTCTTCGTACCACGCAATATGTCGAACACAATTACAGCAAACGTTGGTGTTGCTTTTAAAATGCAAGGTGTTGCACACACCATTACCAGCGCATGCGCAACGTCTGCTGATGCAATTGGTTATGCCTACAACCTAATTCAACTCGGCAAACAAGACTTAATGCTTGCAGGTGGTGGTGAAGAAGATCACTGGTCTCAAAGCTTGTTATTTGATGCGATGGGTGCACTGTGCTCAAAATACAATGACACACCAGAAACAGCGTCTCGCCCTTATTCAGCAGACCGTGATGGTTTCGTGATTGCTGGCGGTGGCGGTTTTGTAGTGCTTGAGTCTTTAGAACATGCGCAAGCACGTGGTGCCAACATTTTGGCTGAAGTCGTGGGCTATGCTGCAAACTCTGATGGTGCAGACATGGTTGCGCCATCTGGTGAAGGTGCGACACGTTGTGTACTGATGGCACTTGAAGAAGCAAAACAACACGGCGTAGACAAAATTGACTATGTGAATACGCATGGTACGTCGACGCCTGCTGGTGACATCACTGAATTAAAAGCAATGGAACGTGCATTTGGCGAAGGTCAAGTTCCTCCACTCAGCTCAACCAAGTCAATGACAGGTCATAGCTTGGGTGCTGCTGGTGTACAAGAAGCGATCTACTCTGTGCTAATGATGCAAAATGACTTTATTGCACCAAACATCAACGTGACTGAACTGGATGAAGGCGCAAAACCATTTGATATCGTGCTTGAAAAACGTGACGCAAAATTGAATACTGTGATGAGTAACAGTTTCGGTTTTGGCGGCGTAAATGCATGTCTCATTTTCAAAAAGTGGGAAGGCTAAGCCGCCCATTTTAGGGTGACTTGATGGATGCTCCTTCTGATGCTTTCTTGTGGGTAAAAGCATTACATATTATTGCCGTGGTGTGTTGGTTCGCTGCATTGTTCTACTTACCACGGCTCTATGTTTACCATGCCATGAGTGATGATGCCGTCAGTCATCAACGTTTTGAAGTCATGGAACGCAAGTTGTACCGTGGCATTATGTGGCCGTCGATGATTGCAACTCTGATCACGGCACACTTCTTGGTCGATTGGGGTGATGCAACGCGCCACTACCATGAAGCCCTGTGGTTCTACCTCAAAGTTGGTTTGGTTGGACTGTTAGTGATTTATCACTTTGTCTGCGGTTATTACCGTAAGAAATTGATTGGTCATGCGCACTACAAGTCACACAAATTTTGGCGCTTCTTTAATGAAATGCCGACCCTCATTTTATTTGCTGTGGTGATTTTAGTCGTGGTTAAACCGACATTTTAAAATCCCACACTTAAAAAGCCCCGATTGATTCGGGGCTTTTTAATGTCTGTACAAAATCAACAGCACAGTTCAAGATCAGTATTACGAACGTATCCAAGATTGACGAATTTTTAAATTGAGCGGGGTTGAATAATATTTCTCAATCGCCCAACTCAAAATAAACACCGCGATAAAATAAACAGGCAACAACATCAGCTTTTCAGCCGCTAAAGTGTCTTTTGGGAAATACACCACTTTCATTAAGCCGAGAACAATTAAGTGAAACAAATACATTTCATAACTACGCTGCCCAATCCAAACCAAACTCCGTGCCGTGTATGAGGCAGGTTTAACTTTCGGCTCTTGAGAAAAGCAAAATATGAGTAACGCCGTAAGTAACGCAAATACGCTGATACCCCATGTACTCACCTCTTTGATGGGTGCATAAAAATATAAAGCGGTCATCAGCAACGCTGTTACTGCAACAATCATTTTTTGATTGTAAATGGCACCTTTGAAATGCTGCGTATACATTGCGGTGAGGCAGCCAATGGCAATTCCATCGAAACTAGAAAAATAATGATACAGATAAGCACCACTTTCCTCGCCAAAATGGAGGGCACGAAAATACGGTGCATACGCGATGACAGCGAGTAGAAAAACAATAAAGCCTTTGCCTCGACCCAGTGCTAAACACAGGACAGGAAATGCCAAATAGAAAACCTCTTCAACCGATAAAGACCACAATACGCCCAAGGCATAGTTCACCCAGCCGTATTCAATAATCAATAGATTCATCCAGAAACTCAAAGCTGAAAGAATAGTCACAGCATAGGACACCTCTTTGCCATTGGGTGACTGATTGAGAAAGGGTTGCAACCCTAAACTTCCGAGCACACTGACCATCGCAACCAATAACACCAGACACGGTATGATTCGGGCAATACGACGGATATAAAAATCTTTCAGCTTAATCTGCGCCAAAGATCCACTACGCTGTAAGGTATGCTGGGTAATCAAAAAACCTGAAATGACAAAAAACATGGTCACACCATAGTTGCCGTTTCGTGCAAGCAAGGTACTTAAGCTCTCGCCCCCAATGGGGATGCCGAGAAAGGTATCGTGTAATTTATACGGAATATTGAAATGATGAATCAGCACCAATAGGATGGACACGCCACGTAGGATGTCGATTTTATAATTACGCATAAATCATTGTTAAAATTTTAAAGTGCCTCATTAAAAGTGAAATCGCCTGATTTAGACAGCTTTTATATATAAAATCATACAATGATCTAACACTGAATTAGAACCCATTGATTCAGCTCAAGCAAAAAGAAAGCCCTACTTTTGCAGGGCTTTCTTTCAAATATCACGAGTACAGAATAAATGTTACTTAGTTATCCAATTGCTGCCCTAACAGACGTTTTTTCATACGTAGTTTGTACAGCAGTTGATACGTCACGGCTAAAATAATCACCCATAGTGGACTGATCATGAGTGCACGAAGAGTATCCGCCTCTAAACTCAAAATAATCAACGTAAAGAACAAGAAGATTAAGACCACATAAGACATCCAAACACCGCCTGGCATTTTAAAGGTCGATTTTGCATGTAGCTCAGGACGCAATTTACGATAGCGGATATAGCACACCATAATAATGCTCCAGATACTGATGAACAGAATCACACACAATGAGCTGGCTAATGTAAAGGCTTCAACCGTGTTTGGTACAAAGTACTGCAGCGCAGCACCTGCCATGATAAAAGCACATGAGAAGAATAAGCCTTTTGCTGGTACTGCACGTTTTGACAGACGCGCTAGGCTCTGTGGTGCTTGCCCTTCTCTTGCCAAACCAAACAGCATACGTGATGTAGAGAACACACCACTATTCATTGAAGACATCACTGAAGACAGCACCACCAAGTTCATAATGATGGCTGAAGTCGGAATACCTGCATGTAAAAATAGTGAAACGAACGGACTTTGATCCGCAGGAATTTGATTCCACGGCGTCACCGACATCACCACAAATAATGACAAGACATAGAACAAAATGATACGGGTTGGAATCGCATTCACTGCTTTAGGTAAGTTCTTTTCAGGATCTTTGGTTTCAGCAGCCATGGTTCCAATTAGCTCTACACCGACAAAGGCAAAGAGTGCAATTTGAAAACCTGCTAGAAAGCCACTACCACCTTTAGGAAACATGCCGCCATGCGACCAGACATTGGTAAAGCTGGAAGCCGTGCCATCCGGTGAGTGAAAATGGCTGAATACCATAAAGCCGCCTATCACGATCAGCCCTAAAATGGCTAAAATTTTGATTAAAGCAAACCAAAATTCAATTTCACCAAAGAGTTTCACGGTCAGCAAATTTAACCCAAGGACAAACAGCACACAGCCGACACTGATTAAAGCCTGCCCCATGGGAGTAAAGGCCATGTCTGGCGGGAGCCAAAAGCCGAGATAGTTAATAATGGCTGCCAAGTCCGCAATACCAACCAAGACCCAACCGAGCCAATAGGACCAACCGATATAGTAACCCGCACCCGGCCCAATCAGATCATGAGCCATGTCGATAAACGACTTATAGTGCAAATTTGACAATAAAATTTCGCCCAATGCACGCATTAGGAAGAAGAACATGGTCCCGATAATCATATAAATGATTAGGATAGAAGGACCAGCAAGAGAGATGGTTTTGCCCGAACCCATGAACAGGCCCGTACCAATCGCGCCACCAATGGCAATCAATTGCAGGTGGCGGTTGGATAATTTCCGTTGTAATTCATGCGATGATGCATTTGCACCGTCAGCTTGTGGGGTAGTCGTCATAATTTAACATCCTGTTAAAGTCCTTTTGCGTATAAACCATGTTCATACAGTGCTCGTTATCCTAACGGGCGGCATTTATACGCTCATCAGCACTTCGGTTGAAACCCAAGCGCTGATATACACGGGGAGAGTTTAAAAAATTAGTTTTGTGCAGCCGTCACTGCAATTTCGATCAACCAATTTGGATTAACCAAATCAGCCTGAATCGTGGCACGTGAAGGCGCTACACAACCCTTCATCCAATCAATCCAAATCGTATTGACTGTTGAAAAATCAGAGAGATTTTTGATGTAAAGCTGAGCAGATAACAAACGTGATTTATCTGTATTTGCCAAAGCTAAAAGCTCATCAATTGTTGCTAAAATTTCACGGGTCTGACCTGCGACATCATTGTCGGTATTTTTTGGCACTTGCCCTGACAAATACACCACTTGATTAAACACAGTGACTGCACTCATGACTTCGTTGGTGTTGAATTTTTGAATGTCTGAATGTGACATAGGTCTTTCCTTGTATGAAACTGTATAAAAATAAAATTTAATCTTGGATAAAATTGACACGTGCAGTGACAGCACACATCAGCTCATAGCCAATCGTGCCTGAACCTGCTGCGACTTCATCAATGCTGAGTACAGCATCCTGTTTCGATGTACCCCACAGCACCACTTCACTGCCGAATTGGGCATTTGGAAGGTGAGATAAATCGACCGCCAACATGTCCATGCTGACACGCCCGACCAAGCGGCTGCGTTGTCCATCAACTAAAATAGGCGTACCTGTTGCGGTAATCCGTTGATAACCATCGGCATAACCACAAGCCACAATACCCACACGCATGTCGCTTTCAGCAATGAACTTTGAGCCATAACCGACGCTATCGCCTGCTTTTAATTGCTGAATGGCAATCAACTCGCTGCGCAAACTCATGGCTGGTTGCAAGTCCCAGTCCTGAATCGAATGGCTTGGATAATCTGGAGAACTACCATAGAGCATGATGCCGCTACGGATCACATCCGACTGCAACTGTTCATGGCGGAGAATGGCTGCACTGTTACTGACTGAACGTGCACCCGGTAGATCATGGGTGATGGCATCAAATAACTGACATTGATGCGCAATGCCTTCACGTCCGAAACGCTCACCATCGGCATCCGAAAAATGCATCATATGGGTCAAGCGTTGAACTTGAGGCAAACTGGAAAGCTGCTGCCACACTTGACGGTATTGTTCAGGACGGAAACCTAGACGGTTCATACCGCTGTTCATTTTTAAATAAACATCGAACTGCGCCTCTAAAGGAAAACGCGCTAACCATTCGAGTTGATATTCACTATGAATACTAAAGCTTAGATCCAACTCATGGCAGTCAAATAGATCTTGCTCTGAAAAAATACCTTCGAGTAACAGAACTGGACCTGTCCAGCCCAAAGCACGGATACGTTTCGCCTCTGCCAAATCGAGCAACGCAAAACCATCAGCAGATTTGAACGCTTGATAGACACGTTCAATGCCATGACCATAGGCATTGGCTTTGACCACCGCATAGACTTGGCTATTCGGCATTTTAGTGCGAGCAACATTTAAATTATGCTGCAGTGATTGGCTATGAATCACTGCAGTAATTGGACGTGGCATTTTCTTCTTCCTTGAATCAATATGACCTAAAACGAATTAGGCTGCTGAAGGGTAACGTTGAATCGATAGACCTTCAGTACTGATGTCTGGTTGATGATTCATCACCAAGTCACTAATAAGCTTGCCTGAACCACATGCCATGGTCCAACCCAGGGTGCCATGTCCTGTATTCAAGAATAAGTTTTTAAAACGAGTCGCACCAATAATCGGCGTAGAGTCTGGTGTCATTGGACGTAAACCCGTCCAGAAACTTGCTTCAGCTAAATTTCCACCTGGGAATAAGTCTTGAGTCACCATTTCCAAGGTCGCACGGCGGTCTTGGTTTAAACCGTGGTTGAAACCACTCAGTTCAGCCATACCACCCACACGGATACGTTGGTCAAAACGCGTAATAGCAATTTTATAAGTTTCATCAAGAACCGTAGACTGCGGTGCAAATGCAGGATCTACAATTGGGATCGTCAGTGAGTAGCCTTTGACAGGATACACAGGCAAATTCAAATTCAATGGTTTTAAGAAATCACGTGAATAACTACCAAAAGCAAGCACATAACGGTCTGCTGTAAGCACTTGACCATCAACCACTACGCCTTTGATTTCATCTCCTTCAACCACTAGTTTTTCAACATTTTGGTTAAATTTAAATTCTACGCCCATGTCTTTCGCAAGGTTTGCCAAAGCATTGGTAAATAGGTAACAGTCACCTGTTTCATCATTCGGTAAATGTAAACCACCCACCAGTTTGTCTTTGGCATAGGCTAAAGCTGGCTCGACTTTGGCTAAGTCATCTTTTAATAATAGTTCGTAGTCGACGCCACATTCTTTTAACACTTGGATGTCACGTTGTACGGCATCCAATTGGGCTTCATTACGGAAAACCTGCAAAGTTCCTTTCGCGCGGTTTTCATAGTGAATGCCTGTTTCTTTACGCAGTTCACGTAAGCAGTCACGGCTGTATTCAGCAACACGCGTCATACGTTCTTTGTTAATAGCATAGCTTTGTGGATTGCAGTTTTTCAACATTTGCGCCATCCAGTTCAACTGCCACATGCTACCATCGATGTTAATCGCTAAAGGTGCATGGTGTTGGAACATCCACTTTACGGCTTTAAACGGAATACCGGGTGCAGCCCACGGTGTAGAATAACCTGGAGAGATTTGCCCTGCGTTACCAAAGCTAGTTTCTTCAGCAGGACCAGTTTGACGGTCTAAAACCGTAACGCTTGCGCCTTGTTGTGCAAGGTAATACGCACTTGCAACACCGATGACACCACTACCTAAGACAATTACACGCATGACTGATCCCTTACACACACTAGTTTATTTCACTAGTATATTTTTAGGTTAATAGTTTTTTTCACTGTTTTTAACATTATAATCTAGGTAAATCGCCATTTTTGTCGCGCTAAAATTCTAAACATAGGAAATTTATAATGCTTAAATTAGATCGGATTGATCAGCAGATTTTAGACATTTTGCAGCGCGATGGACGAATTGCGATTAGTGAATTGGCCTCTCGCGTCAACCTCTCAACCACACCCTGTTCAGAACGTGTCAAACGCTTAGAGCGGGACGGTATTATCATGGGTTACTACGCACGCCTCAATCCACAACTGGTCGATCGAAACTTATTGGTATTTTTAGAAATTAAGCTATCAGCTAAGTCTGGCGATGTGTTTGATCAAGTGGCACGTGACTTGGTCGAAATTCCTGAGGTTTTAGAATGCCATCTGATTTCAGGTGAATTCGATTATTTGGTCAAAGCCCGTTTAAAAGAAATGAGTGCCTACCGACGCCTATTGGGCGATTTACTAAAAAAACTGCCCTCTTCAGCATCATCGCACAGTTATATTGTGATGGAAGAAGTCAAAGAAAGTTTTTATTTGGACATTCGCTAACAGCTTATTAAAAATATGCATTTTAAAAATGCATTCACTTTAAATGTTTAAAACTTATCGATTCCCTATTGGAAGTTCTGCACCATGTTTAACAAACTCATGTCTAGTCTTGGCTTACAAGGCATTCAAGTGGATACTCGTCTACACACCACCGCGCCACAAGCGGGTCAAGCCATTCAGGGTGAGGTTATTTTTAAAGGTGCCGCGTCTAATAAAATTATCAACGGTATTTATTTAAAGCTCATGACCACAGCTGAAGTTGAGTCAGACGATGCTGAATACAATAGTGCGTTAAGTATTGCCGAATGGCACATTAGCGGGGCTTTTGAGTTACAAGCTCATCAGTCACATGCATTTCCTTTTTCGATTCAACTGCCCTTTGAAACGCCAATTACAGATGTGCCTTGCCGCCTCAATAAAACCCGAGTGTGGTTACATACGCATCTCGATGTGGACTGGGGGCTCGATGCAACTGAATAAAGACTATTTACAGATTTTACCGACACCGGCTATGCAGGCGTTTATTCAAGCAATGCGGTTTTCAGTTGATGACCGTCGATGTTGAAAAAGGTCAACTACGTGGTAACGGCTTCCACTCGAGCATTGGTTGTTATCAAGAACTTGAATTTAAACCTACGCAATTGTTCAACAGCATCAACGAAGTTGAAGTGTCCTTTGTGGCAGAGCAACATCAGACCCATGTGCTTTTGGAAGTGGATCGTAAATTTCGCGGTGATGGCTTCAACAGCCTTAGCATTCCCCATCAGCAGGCCAATCCTGCACTGTTAGCGAATGAAATTAGGCGTATGTTGGGACTTTAATTTTTTAATCACTGCGCACGACTATTTAAATGTAGAAAAGTCGTGCGCAATCGAAAAAGGCGTTATTTAAACCCTGTCCGAATTAAATTCTGTCTGAATTAAATAAAGTCCAAGATATCAGCAAAGGTTTTAATTCGTGCTTTAGGTGCGGCTTCCGTCAACTCTTGATCAGAACCATAACCGTATTCCACCGCAATGGTTTCAATACCGTTACGACGTGCACCCAAAATGTCATGCTCACGATCACCAACCATCAGACATTCTTCTGCTTTTAACTGCTCTTTTTCTAAAATATAAGCGATCAAATCTCCCTTATTGGTCCGCTCACCGTTCAGCTCACTGCCATAAGGGTGCACAAAGTATTGCAGTAAATTGAAATGCTCTAAGATTTGACGGGCATAGACTTCTGGTTTTGCTGTCGCCAAATACAAGTGATAGCCCTGCTCAGTCAGTTTTTTTAAGGTCGGTTCAACATCGGCAAATAAATGGTTTTCATATAAACCTTTCACCGCAAAACGCTCACGATAGCCCAATAAAGCTTGCTCTGCCAAAACATCATCCACTGCAACATTTAAAAGTTTTGCCAAAGACGCTTTTAGTGGTGGCCCAATAATCCAGTCAATGTTTAGATCTTCAGCAATGGGGTGTCCGACTTTGTTTAAGCCATAACGCGCACTGGTGGTAATGCCAACTTTCGGATCTGTTAAGGTTCCATCTAAATCTAGCAAAATATGTTTAATCACAGCTGATCCTTCTTGGGCTTTAAATAAAATACTATCGAGAGTTCTGCTAAAGTTGCCTATACTATCGCAAATTTTCGCAACAAGGATATTTCTGTGCGCGCAACCGTACTGTGCTTTTCTGGTTTAGACCCTTCAGGTGGTGCTGGTTTACAGGCCGATATCGAAGCGATTGGTCAAAGTGGTGCGCATGCAGCCATTGCGTGTACAGCACTCACTGTTCAAAACTCGCAACAAGTGTTTGGTTTTGAAGCAACATCAAAAGAATTGCTGTTAGCTCAGGCACACGCTGTTGTCGGTGATTTACCGATTAGAGCCGTAAAATCTGGCATGTTAGGCACCACAGATAATATTGCAGCACTGGCTGAGTTTCTACGTGAACATCCTGAGTACAAGTATGTGCTCGACCCTGTTTTAGTAGCGAACAGTGGAGGTTCTCTGGGTGATCAAGCCACCTTGGTCAAAGCCTTTGTTGAGCTGATCCCATTGGCGGACATTATTACCCCAAATACAGTTGAACTACGAGCGTTAACAGGTCTCGATGACTTAGCTACCGCAACGCAAAAACTGTTTGAAATGGGTGCCAAAGCGGTACTGGTCAAAGGTGGTCATGAAGACACACCAGACTATATTCGTAATGCCCTGTTTGTGAATGGCGAGCTCATTTCTGAAACTCGCTGCCCGCGTTTAGCTGGTGAATATCACGGTTCAGGTTGTTCGCTGGCGAGTTTTATTGCGGGTCGTTTGGCGCAAGGTGACAGTGTTAAAGTCGCAGTACATCATGCCGAAACATGGCTCTTTGGTGTATTAAAACAGGCAGAAACACCTGTTGAAGGCGGTCAAAAAATTCCAAAGCGTTTTTAAGTTAGAAAAAAACTGCAAAGATAAAAGCCAGTCCATGAAGAAATGGACCGGCTTTTTTTAAATTCTAGATTTTATTTTCGGCACAAAATGAATCAGTCAGCTATGAAATGGAGTATTTAACTATCTTGATGGCGTTGTTTTAAATGTGCCACATGCTCACGGTTGGTTTTCCATGACTTTTCTAACACTTCTTTTTCAATCCGAAGCTGAATCCTTTTCAGTTTCATCGCTGGAATCACCAGTGTGTCAAAGGTCTTAATATAATCGACCCATGCTTTACCTTTAAATACCGTACTGGGCATCGCAGTTTTAAACTCGCATTCAGGCATGAACACCACAGTAGAATGGATATAATCTACATCGACAATATCTTGCAACACACTTTGCAGCACTTTGACGTGTTTATAATTTTGATGCAGCGGATTTTGAAATTTAAAACTCTTTTTATAAATTTTCTGCGTCCACATCTTTTGACGTTCACCACCAAAAATCCAGCCCTTATAGTTTTTGGTTTCAATCACAAAAACACCAAAGGGACTCAATAGAATATGGTCTATTTGAGTTGTCCCTCCCTGCTCATCAGGCAAAGTCACATCGTTAATTAAAATATAACGCTCATCCAAATATAATTTCACATGCGCTTGAACTGCGAACTCACCGAATTTTCCTTTCAGATAAGGCTTAAACGCTTTTAAAAGGCCGATCCCAAACAAGATCAGTAGCATCCACCACAGTTCTGAAAACACATTCCCCACAATTTGACTCATCATATTATTCATCGTTATTTGAGTTAGAGACACGATTCTTTAAAAGAATACAGATTAAAACATAAGATACTGATTTTTAAATTATTAAACTAAAATACGAGCGTAAAAAATCCGAAACACATGCTTAATTCGCATTTTTCTCAAGTTTCAATAAAATATCTTTATTGTCCAAACCGCCTGCAAAGCCGACCAATTTTCCATTCGCCCCCACAACCCGATGACACGGCGCAATGATTGAAATTGGATTTTTGCCATTGGCTGCACCCACTGCACGAACGGCTTTGACATTGCCAATCTGTAGCGCAATATCTTTATAGCTTCGGGTTTCACCAAACGGAATTTGTAATAACGCCTGCCAAACTTGCTTCTGAAAATCTGTCCCCGAAAAATCCAAAGGCAAATCAAAACTTTGACGTTTTGCCGCAAAATATTCGCTCAACTGTTTCTCTGTTTCCAGCAAAATCGGATGCTGATTCTGTTCGATCAGCTCAGCTAAACGTACCCGTTTTGGGTTTTCATTTTCCCACAATACGGCAACCAAGGCTTGATCATGTGCCACCAGTCTCAATACCCCGACAGGAGATGGCATATATTTAAAAAATAAGCGCATGGTTCACCACAAAAATTGTCTATGTATGCAACATTATGACGATGAAAGTTTCATCAATACAAGCCCAGAAATGATTAAAACCGCTGCGAGCATCCGCATGGCATTGGCAGGTTCACCTAAAATCAAAATACCAACCAAAAATGAACCAATCGCGCCAATCCCTGTCCAAACGGTATAGGCAGTGCCCAAAGGTAAGGTCTTCATGGCATAAGACAGCAGCACAAAACTGGCCACCATAAATATGAGGGTTAAAATACTTGGTGTCAGCTTGGTAAAACCATCCGATACTTTCATCGCATAGGCCCAAACCACTTCGAGTAAACCTGCGACAATTAAAATCACCCATGCCATACGCAATACACCTTTTATTCAGAGCAGAAACAACAAAGCTTCAAACGAAGGATCGCTTGAAGCTCTACATATTTGAATGAATTTAGCTTGATGAGAGTTTCATCAAAATCAGGCCCGATACAATCAGCACCGCAGCAAACATCCGCATAGCAGTTGCGGGTTCACCTAAAATAAAAATCCCCACCAAGAAAGATCCAATCGCACCAATCCCAGTCCAAATGGTATATGCAGTCCCTAGCGGCAATGTTCGCATTGCATAGGCCAGTAAACCAAAACTTAAAATCATGAACACAATGGTAATGATGCTGGGTGTGAGTTTGCTAAACCCTTCGGACAGCTTCATTGAATATGCCCAAACGATTTCAAACAGACCCGCAAAGATAAGAAAAACCCAAGCCATGCCACTGACTCCTCTTCACTAGAGTCAGGCCGTCCTGACGAATTTTCTCAATATGAGGGAGGTCGTTCCTCCTAAATATGCCTCAAATTATAGCAAAGAGTGCACCAAAATGAATTATTTTCACACTTAGAAATCATTAAAGTGCAAAAAAGAGTGATCTGAACCAGCAGGTCACTCTTTCAGCACAACCTTAGTGCAATCTTAGATATTCACTTTAAACCTAAACGTCCGACTTAAAACTTAAAGCGAATACCCATTCCATACTGCCAACCTTTCTCTTCGTCACTTTCAGCCTGCCAAGCCGTCGCTTCATTGCCTTTGCTATATTCATAGGCAATGTCCACATAAGGCATGACTTTTTTGCTGATTTCATAACGCGTCTCAAGACCGACAGCTGCATTACTAAGGCCTGATTTTTTGGCATATTTAGAGTCATCACTGAAAATAATATTCATATCTAAATAAGGTTTAAAAATTAGCTTTTGGGTCAGTAACAAGTCCCGCTCGGTTTCTAAACTAAACGCAGCATAGTTGTCTGCACCAGCATATATGTAGGCATCGGTTTCAAAGAAATACGGCGCTAAACCATGTAAGCCAAGCACCCCATCCACTTTTTCTTCCGTATCCCATCCCTGCTGTTCACGCTCCACTTTTTCAGCTCGGTAACGTGCACCCGCCTGTACATCCCAAAAGTCTGAAATCATACGGCTATATAGCACTTTGGTATCATACTCAGCCTTATGCGATTCCTGCTTATCTGCATGTACTTTGATAAACAACTTATTTTCATCTGTCCCGATACGGGTTTCAAACTCAGACTTTAAACCTCCATCGCCATCTTCATTCAGTAACCATTTGTTATCGACAGTGGTGACCGCATAAATTTGCGCACCGTGCTCTTTGCGGTGATCATGCGTATGTGCTGTTGAATCATGATTCATCTGTTGCACATGGTGTGCGCTAGACTGTGGAACAGCTTGAGTTGGAGTAGTCATCGCCTGATGCTGTGTATGTTGTGACATCACGGACTCAGTTGTCATGGACATATTTGCATTTGCTTCAGCAGGCATATGATGCCCTTCATGCGCCATAGCCGCAGCACTCATCAACACGAAAGAACTGCTCACTATGCATTTAGAAAAAAGATTAATGGTGTACATGATGATCTCCTTTCTGAGCCTTCGACTGTTTGCTTGGTTGAGTCTGAGCTTGCTTCTCCGATGAAGGCAGACCAACCGCATTTTTCTGTTTCAGCATCTGAGTATGCTCATCGGCACTATGCTGATGATGCTCATGTGCCATATCTTTGGACTGAACTTGGCTTGTAGATTTGGCTTTTTGTTTTTCATGCTGTGCATGAGATTCGGCAGCCATAGCAAACGAACTCAATAAGACACTAACAGCTAAAGTAAAACCTGAAAAAAGATTAGTGATGCGCATGTTCATCTCCTTTTGGTTCAGCTTGAGCAGCTGTTTTTTGCTCTTGAATTGGGGTGCTGGACACTTGACTATCACTCACATTGGCCACAATCAGTTTATTCATCATGCCTGAGCTCATGTGATACAGCAGATGACAGTGAATGGCCCATTCGCCTAACTCATCTGCGGTCAGTAAAGCAGTCACTGTTTTGCCCGGTGGCACAATCAAAGTGTGCTTATTCGGCATATCAACGGCGGCTTGTCCATTTTCCAGTTGCATAAACATACCGTGCAAATGCATCGGATGCGCCATCATACTGTCATTGATAAATTTGATCCGAATACGCTCGCCGTACTTCACTTTCAACGGTTCAGCGTCGCTAAATTTTTTCCCGTTGATGGTCCACAAATAGCGCTCCATGGTTCCACCCAAACGAATCACCAATTCGCTCGTTGCCTCACGGGTATCTTTTTGAGGCTCTAAGGATTTCAGATCGCTATATTGCAATGCCTTATCACCTTTAGGGGTAGAGGCATTCGCCCAACCATACACTGGTGTAACAGCTTTCTGTACCGAACTTGCTGTCGTATTCTGTTTCGCATGACCCATCTGTGTATGATCCATCTCAGACATGGTCTCATGATTCATCTTTGAATGATCCATACCAGCCATCGCCGCATGATTCATCTTTGAATGATCCATTGCAGGCATCGTTTCATGATTCATCTTCGAATGATCCATTTCAGGCATCACTTCATGATTCATCTTTGAGTGATCCATTTCAGGCATTGTTTCATGGTTCATCTGTGAATGATCCATACCTGAATGTTCTGAGCCGTGTCCCATATCTTCCATGGTCAACAATGAGCGTGGACGTGGCGCAGGCATATCTATGCTCTGTGCCATTGGGGTCAACTCATTGTGTAAAGTCCCAATGGCGTAGCCTGAACGATCAATAGACTCTGCTTCAATTTGATAATGCCCTGCTTTCGGCTCCACAATCACATCATAAGTTTCAGCAGTTCCAATCCGAAACTCATCCACAGGAACGGGTTTGACGGGTTGACCATCTGCACTGACCACGGTCATTTTTAAGTGAGGAATACGGATATCAAAAAATGACATGGCTGAAGCATTGATAAAACGCAACCGAACCTTCTCATTCGGCTTAAACATACCTGTCCAGTTCTGCTCAGGCGTTTTACCATTGATCAGAAAGGTATAACCCGTAACATCCGACAGATCCGTTTTTAGCATGCGCATTTGGTTCCACATGGAACGGTCTTGCCACGCGGCTTTTAAGCCATCGCGCTGTACTTGTTTCCACACGTCAGCAACGGTTTCACGTTGGTTTTGATAATACTCAGCAGAGATTTTTAAGTTTTTCTGAATTTGCTCGCTGGTCTGCTCATGGAAGTCCGATAGCATCACCACATAATCACGCTCGGCTTTTTCATGCTGAGCTAAAGGCTTTTTGTCTTTGGGATAAATAACCAATGCGCCATACAGCCCATCTTGTTCCTGTCCTTTAGAATGCGCATGGTACCAATAGGTGCCACTTTGACGCACTTTGAACTTATAGACAAATTCGCTCTTCGGCTGAATACCATTAAACCCGTTAAAACCTGGCACACCATCCATTAGCCCGGGCAAAAGCAAACCATGCCAGTGGATCGATGAATCCTGTTTTTTTAAGTTGTTTTTAACCCGAATGACCGCATCATCGCCCTCCTCAAATTCAAGCAAGGGAGCTGGAAACTGTCCGTTGACACTAATCCGCTTGAGCGACTTGCCGGTTAAATTGACGGGACTTTCATCAATCACCAATTGGTATTCTTTGACTGCGGCAAAGCTCCAAGAAGATGACATCAGACATGCCCCAAGGACGAGGCTTTGTTTAAATTGAATAGACATGACTAAATCCTAATAATTTTAAAAATAAAGTTTTAAAAATCAGGATTAGGCTTTAGGAGGACGTAGAATTTCTTGCCAATAGCCCACTAGATGTTGAGCTTGATAACGAAAATGGGGGGATGATTGTACTAAAGCGGCTTCAAGCTGAACCACTGCAAGCGGTTCAACGTCTAAAAGCGTCAGCGTCGTTTGGCAGTGATACTGTGCACACTCCTGACACTGAACTTGCTTATTTTGCAGCATATCCAAGGCATGACAATTGCTCTTCGCTGTTATGTCGGTCTGAGCTATATGCATTTGATGTCCAGAGACTGGACTCGATGATTTCGTTTGATGACAGTCGAGCATGCTTTGCCTGCCTGTTGCATGCGCAGAACTTTGCTCACTGGTTGCAGCCTGCATACTCAGCTGCATCATTTGATACATCGGCGCTGCCGAAGCTTGGGCAATACCACTCCACCCCATTACCAAGGTAATGAGTAAGACAAACCAAGAATGTGTCTTGAGCAATGAACGCACAATCAATCCTATTTAGTCAGTGAAGAATGATATTTCAACGCAACAAAACGCTCTGTGCATGTAAATGCCTGACCTTTTGTTGCTGATCCCAATCAACAGGATAAGCAAAGAATGGCTTATACACAAGATTATAAATTTAAATTCAATTACTGCGACAGTTTAGCCACTACGCACACTTAAACAATAAAGTTATTTTTTAAACAGCGCTATTTTTAAGTACAGATGAATAAAGCATCAGTAACAATCAGGCTTTCACACCATAAAAAAGGACTCAAATGAGTCCTTTTTATACATTTAACATCTAAATACTAAACCATTGCTGTGTAAACGTTTGAATATTAATCAAGTTATCCATATCGTTATCAACATAGATATCCACCAGTTTATCCATAAAGTTATCCACAGTCTGTATAGCATTTATACCTATGAGCTTAAACCTTTACCGCACCCACTTTTGCAAGCTCTGCACGCATATCATCAATCACAGCTTTATAATCTGGTTTTCCGAAAATAGCTGAACCCGCAACAAACATATCTGCACCCGCTTCTGCAATCTCGCGAATATTTGCAGGCGTCACACCACCATCCACTTCTAAGCGTATATCACGCCCTGAAGCATCAATAATTTTGCGTGCTTCACGCAGTTTGTCTAAAGTCATCGGAATAAATTTTTGACCACCGAAACCTGGGTTGACACTCATCAACAAAATTTGATCGACTTTATCGAGCACATAATCTAAATAATGTAACGGCGTTGCTGGGTTAAATACTAGACCCGCTTTTGCACCGCCTGATTTAATCAACTGTAAAGAACGGTCAATATGGTCAGAGGCTTCTGGGTGAAAGGTAATGATGTCCGCGCCGGCTTCTAGGAAGTCACCAATCATGCGATCAACAGGTTTTACCATCAAATGCACATCAATTGGGGCTTGGATGCCGTAGTTCTTGAGTGCCTTACAGATACCCGCACCAAAAGTCAGGTTTGGCACATAGTGGTTATCCATCACATCGAAGTGAACCACGTCTGCACCTGCTGCAAGTACATGTTCAACGTCTTCACCTAAACGGGCAAAGTCAGCAGAGAGAATAGATGGTGCAATTAAATAAGGCTTGGACATGCGTGTACCTGGCTTATACAAAAGGGAATAAAAGCATTATAGCAAATTCAGCTTTTGAACTGGGACTTGTGAAAAAAGAAAGCGTAAAGCTTTCTAAATTTGCAACGTAGCGTTGCAACATTCAACTTTTCATTTGACTTGAAACTGTTATGGTAAGAGATCAATCGACAAGGTAAATATGAAAAGTACTGCGGATATTGTCACGACAGATGCAGCTCGAATTGCAAAACGACTGGTAAATCACTGGAAACATAAGTTTGAAATTGAACAAGAACCCAGTAGTTTTACCATTATCATGCCTGAGGCACGAGTCCTGTTAAGCCCTCAAGCCGAACATTTACATGTCAGCATTGAGGCGAGTGAAGAGAAACTGAGTCACTTAGAGCACGTAGTCTTAGACCACCTGATCCGTATGGGACAAACGCCACTCACGGCAACATGGACACAAGTTTAAGTCAGCGGCTGAATGAATTAGTTTGATAACCGTTGCTGTTGGTTAAATTGGCGAATAGCCGCAATACGCTCTTGGGTCGCAGGGTGACTTTGGAAAAATGAACCAATGCCACCTTCCTCCTCTTCTTCAGACTTCCCTTGCGGTTGCTTTTCTTCTTCTCCGGCACGTGCATCATCTTCCATACGCGCTAAAAAGTTTGCCAAATGTAAGCTGGAGATATGGTTTTTATCCAGCACTTGCATGGCATACAAGTCTGCATCACTTTCAAAATTGCGTGAATAACTGGCACCAACCAAAGCCACGGGCAAAGTTGTAAATAAGGCTGAACTGTCCCCCGTCACAGCAATCAACAGCACACTAAAACCTAAACTGGATAAGGCTTGCTGTAGGCTATGTCGCTCGACCAAGTGCCCTTGCTCATGTGCTAAAACGCCAATAATTTCATGATCATCTTTGGCTAAATTAACCAATTCATCGGTCAGAATAATGGTGTTGTTTGGCAGCGCTAAAGCATTCGTTCCAATTTGTCCGCCTGCACGAAACAGCACTTTCGCAGGTTGTCCATTGGCAACAAGGTCTTGATAGCTTTGTATAATTTGTTTTTGACGTGCAAGAGGGATAGTCGAAGGTCCCGTCAGCTTAAACACTTGTTCTTGCGCTTCATCGCCGAGTTTATAGATGGTATCGGCAGGCAGTTGCATCGCGACATAATGTGCTGCGCTTGGAATACCCCATCTTAAAATGGCAAAGATAAAAGCGGCAACAAACACCACACTAAATAAGATGAGGCTTGGTGAGCGCTCTAATTTCCAAATCGAATGCTGTACATGCTTTTTGTTCAGCTCAAACCAGTCAGGCAACGCTTGTGGAAATTCAATCCGAGCATCATCTTTCAACTCAATCACAGGTTGAATCTGCCCCAATGCCCCAATCAACTGCATATCGGCATAGTAATAACGACGCTGCTGCTGGTTATAACAGATCAACACCGTTTCGCGATCTATCGGTGCAATCGTGGCTGGATAAGGCTTAGAAATCTGCCCATCATAAAAGGTGATGTTTTGTTCCTGCATTTAAGCCTCGTTACAGCGAAATATCGATGTCAAAAATATCACTCAGCTCTTCAGCAATGGCATTCGGGTCATCTTGAGCCAAATTGTACATACGATCTGGATCATTTTTTAGGGTTAAAGTTAATGACTCAATTTGATACTGATACAAACGCACCGCAGCCCATGCCGATAACAAACCGAGCGAGAGGATTTTTAAAATCCAGTTGGTCATCACGATCCATGCATAATGCATCTGACCACAGTCAGTTTGGAAAGGACTACGCCCCAACGTGGCTTTATTCCATGTGGTAATAAAAATACGAGCCATCATCAACGGCCAAATCATAAAAGCAGCAATCATATAAATTACCGCCACGATGATCCCAAACTGGGTTAGAGAACTGCTCCCAACTTGAAGGGTGAAGGCAACAAATAACCCTAAAACAAAGACAATTCCAATAAACAAAAATACGGGCACATACATGGCACGCATATAGTCAGGCCAATCGGCATGTAGCTCAAAACGTAACTGCCCGAGTTGTAAATTATCCAGCGTGTATTTTTTAAAATACCAAAACAGCACTGGGAAAAAGATCCCGAGGGTAAAAATGTAAATCAAAATGCCTTTCAGCGCCAAGATATAGGCTTCTTTGGTTGTGCCTGTAAAATAAAAGCGGCTATTACCAAATTTACTGTTTCTTGCACGAAAGCGAATAGTAGAACGTACCAACCACGGCACAAGTAGAAATATGATGAGGAAACCAATTAAAGAAGCTTGCCAAGATACTTGAGCCAAAGCTGAAGCGCCAAAGTACACGCCCAAAGCAATAATTCGACCAATCAGGATGCGTGTAGGTACACCCGTAAAATCAAACTTGCGGCGATAAAACACCGTATTGCCATAAAAATAGCGTAAGCGTCTAACCTTCGCCCAAGGCGCATATAAACTGAAGGTAACAATGGTCAATAAGATATTCACAATCCAAATGCCAAAGTACTCTCGGGCATTACCACGGAACTGGAAACGAAAGGTCTGTCCCAAATAGGCGTTTGGCTCATCCGTGGGAACGGCTGGTGGAGGTGGCCAGCTTGCTTCAAAAGAAGCCTCTACAGGTGGCAAAGATGCCTCTGAATTTTGCATGTATACCCTATCTATTATTTTACTGTTTTATTTTTCAAGAACAAAAAATCAATCACCCAACCATGTTAATGCCAGTGCTGGATGATTTCTAGTCAAAAATCAAGAATAAATATGACAAATCAAGATTTAAGCTTCGAGCTGTACGGCATGAAACTGCAGGTGATCATCAATAAAACTTTGAATAAAGTAATAACCATGGTCATAGCCTGCATGTTCGCGAAGCGTCAGTGGCTGGCCCGCAGCCTGACAGGCTTGCTGAAATAATGCAGGATTGAGCTGGCTATAAAACTGATCACTCAAACCCTGATCAATTAAAATATCGGCAAAATGGGCTTTTTTTGTTTGCACCAAAGCGGTTGCATCGTGTTTCAACCACTCAGCTTGATCTGAACCTAAATAGTTTGAAAACGCTTTTTCGCCCCAAGGACATTGGCTTGGTGCGCAAATCGGAGCAAATGCAGACACAGACTTAAATTTCTCAGGATATTTCAAGGCCAAGGTTAAAGCACCATGCCCGCCCATGCTGTGCCCGAAAATCCCAATACGCTCTGCTTGTACAGCAAATTGCTGAATCACTAAATCATACAACTCTTCAGCGACATAGCTTTCCATCTGGAAATGCTCGGCCCACGGCGCTTGAGTGGCATTAATATAAAAACCTGCCCCTTGCCCAATATCCCAATGATCACCTTGCGCAACCTGTTCACCGCGAGGTGAAGTATCAGGTGTTACCAAAATCAGACCTAGCTGAGCTGCTAAACGTTGTGCGTGCGCTTTAATAGCAAAGGTTTCTTCGGTACAGGTTAAACCTGCCAAATAAAATAATGTTGGACACGCTTGCCCTGCTAACGCTTGAGCGGGTAAATAAATACCAAACTTGCTCTCGCCTTGAAGGTTGATGGAATTAAATCGATAAATACGCTGTTCACCATCAAAACTACGGTTAGATTGTACTAATTCCATCAGGGTTCCTTTTTAGATCCAAATTAAGGGGTTGCAACAGCTTTAGGTGGAAACAAGCGCTGTTCAAGTTGTGGAAGCATCAGCTCCATATTTTTACCCATCGACCACTGCGGTTCAGAGGGCTCAAAGCCTTGTGCTGTTTCCCATTGGCTTACAGTTTTTTGTGCTTGGCTAAAAGCAGTTTCTATACTGTTTTGTTCACGCATTGCTTGATCAAAAAACGCCCGACCAAAATAAGTATAATCGGCTTCATTGGTACACCCAAAAGACTGGCGGTCTGCCGCCGAAGCGGTAATGATCAAAGTATTGTCATTTTGCAGTGCTGGTACAAAACTCCCAGAGAAACACGATGAAATAACAATCACACGCCAGCGAATACCCGATGCATCTAAGGTTTCACGTAACCATTTCGGGTCGACCTGAGTTAAGTCTAAAGGTGCATTTTCCATTTCGAACTGGTTCGGTAAACCATGCGAGGTCATATATAAAAATAACACATCACTTTCACGGTTCATCTGCTGTCCCATACGACGCAGCGCCATTTCAATACTGTGTTTAGAGGCAATCGGAATTTCTGTTCGTGTAGCAGGGTTATTTACCAACATCATCGAACGGCCCAACGTACCAAAACGCGTATCGAACTGTTCTTTTATTCGCTCGACTTCCGAACGGAATACATCTTGATAACTCGCTCCCGCCACCCCAAGGAAATACCAATGTGACTGGGCAAATTCGCCATATTGCACAGACTCAAGTGCTTTATTGAGTAAGCGACTTTGTGCATAGAAAGCATCTTCTGCAAAGGTTGGTGGTGTTTCTTCTACTTTCCAAATCGGCTGACTGGTCACTGACATTTGCCAAACCACAAGGGTAAACAGCGTGGCCAAGACAATCAGGGCACGCTCCCACCAAGGCCATTTCAGCTCACGCGAAAACACCCACACCACCGCCAAACTCTGCCAAACAAACAATACCATGAATACATTCGGCAAGTAGTCGTAGAAGAAATACGGCAGGACATCAATCATGCCCAAATATTGGATAAAACTTTGTAATAACGCGATATGCGTATCCAACACCAACCAGAGCAGTGCTGGTACCAACATCAAACGCGGATTATTCACCCGTTGAGACAGAAAAATCCCGACAATCAGGGCAATGAAAGGCCAAAGTGCGTAACTGACCAAACCTTGTGGGTTAAAGTCACCGATCTCTCCTGCGCTCAACCAGCTAAATAAAGTATTGGCTGAGCCACCTAAAATCCCCCAGAAGATGAGCTGCATAATCGAAGGATGGACAATTTGCAAAGAACGTCGTGAACCTAGAAACAACCACATCCCCGCAGTTTGGTTGCTTTTAAAATCATGCCAAAAGTTGATGGAGGGTTTGAAGTCGATCATAAGATTCTAATTAAATTGTGACTTGCGTAGGGACACACTAAGTTTATGCTTGATCAGCATTTTATCAATGATGTTTTTAACTATATAACAAATCTTTGCATACTTTTGAAGCAATCTTCCACTTCAGTCTAAGCGTTCATGCTGAAAATAGGCATCAAAACGGCATGCATCACCCAGCCACTGATGGGTGGTTTCTTGATTTGCCAAAAATACGGCCAAGCGAGGACGTTTGACCACCACCCGTTTTGCCACTTTTTGCGCCAAGCCAAGCAGATGATCACCCAAATCCATTTCACCATCTTCAGGCAGTAACATATGTAAAAGCTGCATTTGCTTTTTTACTTGCGCCTGTTTTTTCACCACTTGCTGATTTTGATCACGTTGTGGAAACATCGGATCTAGATAAACCACATCAACCGTATTGCCCTGCTCTGCTTGTTGCTGCAAATACTGTGCGGAATCTGAAAAAACCAAGTCAATTCGAGTCACCACAGGATTTAAAAATGCATCCTGCAAAGCCTGTTCCTTACTTGACTCTAACAGGGTGAATAAAATGGGATGGCGTTCGACCAAAGTGACATTGGCACCCAAATATGCCATGAGCAGTGAGTCATGCCCAAGCCCTGCTGTTGCATCAATGAGCTTAGGTTTTTCAGTCAAGTGGCAAGCACGAGCAATCATTTCGGACTTTAACGACGCACGCTTTAAACGTGGAACTTCAGCTTTCCAATCCGGCTGCATTTTCATGCCATTGGCACAAAGCCAAAGCCCTTCCGCATCGGCGCACAAACCCAGTTCAGGATGAAAACGTAAGAAACGTGCATTTAACTTTTCGGCGACTTCGATGCTGACCTCGACACCACGAGAAAAAAGCACAGCAACATAGTGCTGTGCTTTTTCTAAATGCTCTTGTTCCACATATAAGCGCATTGGGCTTACCATAACTTCCAACCCGTAAAGACAAACAATAGAATCACTAAGCC
Organism: Acinetobacter sp. MF4642; assembly: GCF_002018925.1. NCBI lineage: Bacteria > Pseudomonadati > Pseudomonadota > Gammaproteobacteria > Moraxellales > Moraxellaceae > Acinetobacter > Acinetobacter sp. MF4642. The sequence continues at coordinate 24,989 of NZ_MVON01000019.1, read as the reverse complement.
TGAAGCGATGCGATACCATGCAAAAATCATGAAATCACGCTTCGCCACATAAGCGACTAAAGCACGAATCAACAGTAAAGCCGAGATAAAAGAAACAATAATGCCTGTTGCCAATACGATCCAATCTTGTTGTCCGTCAAACACATGCGCACTTTGGTACAAATCTAACAGACCCGCACCAATAATTACAGGAATACCCAAGAAGAATGAAAACTCAGTCGCCGCTTTACGCGATACACCTAAGAACATCGCGCCAATAATGGTTGCCCCCGAACGTGATGTCCCTGGAATTAAAGACAATACTTGAATCAGACCAATCCAAATCGCATCTTTCACACTCAGGTCTTCAACTTCATGGACGCGCTCTTGTGGCGGATGCTTTTCAATCCAAATAATAATCAAACCACCCACAATCAAACCAATGGCAATGGCAATATCATTAAATAAAAGCTCTTTCACCGTTTGACCAAATGTCAGACCAATCAGCACAATAGGAATCGACGCTAAAATTAGCCCAATCCCGAGACGGCGACCTTGGGGTTCACCACTAAAAATCCCTGTTGCTGCTCCCCACAAACGTGCCCAATATTCATAAATGACGGCTGCAATTGCCCCCATTTGAATAGCGATCACAAAGACATCACTTTTTTCTTTGGTCCAGAAATTCATGAGTTCTGAAGCTAAAATTAAATGTCCAGTACTCGAAATGGGTAAGAATTCAGTAATACCTTCAACAATACCCATAATTGCCGCTTTGAGCAGCAGTAAAAGATCCATAAAAAACCCTAATTATGCTTTGCCCTGTTCCGGGATTTTTTTCCAAGCGTTATCACGTAAATAAACTGGAAGTGCAAGTTCAGCACTCACCCAGTGTTGTTGCTGTGCATTCTTGCGCGCAATTGTGGCAATATCTTGCGCGGTTGCACTTAAATCTTTGTATTGTATTTGTGATGGGTCAATTAAGGTTGCGCCTGAACCAACTAAAATAAACGGTGTACATTCAGTAGCCGCGGCATAGCTTAAAAGCTGCTCTTCATCAACTGCTTGCATGATGCCATCTGCATCTAATTGAAAACTTGCAATATAGACTTCACTCATACGAGCGTCTAAAACTGCGGTGACTATGGTTAGACCATGCACGCGATGTGCGGCTTGTGCGAGCGCTTGTAAGGTTGAAACAGGAACCACAGGCAAATCATTCGACCATGCCAAAGCTTGAGTCACAGCAGCATTAATACGAACGCCGCTAAAAGAACCAGGACCACGGCTAAAAGCGATACAAGACAAATCTTCTGTCTTAATATCCAACTGTAAAAACCCTTGTTCAATCATTGGGAGAATCGTTTGCGTTTGTGCTTTTGCGCGCGTATCCAATTGGAAAAAAAGTTCTTGATTTTCATCTACAATAGAGACGGAACACTGCTCATTTGCAGATTCCAATGCCAGCACTTTCATGCACAACCTTAATGATTTAATCTATAAAAACGTGGCTATGATACTCCACTCAAAAGCACTAGGCGAGATGTTCTCAGAACAGAACTAAAAAAGCCTAGAGAAATCTAGGCTGAATGGGAAAAATAAGCTTATAACTGTGCCGGCTCTAAATCGATAAATTGTTTAAAGTGTTCTGCATAATGCAGTGCACTCATTTTCAAACGAGCCTCAGCCGTTTCATCCAAAGTTTTGACCACTTTACCCGGTGAGCCCATAACTAGAGAATTATCTGGAATGACTTTCCCTTCAGGAATCAGCGCATTCGCGCCAATAATACAATTTTTACCAATCACGGCATTGTTTAAAACTACGGCATTAATCCCAATCAGACTATTATCTCCCACAGTGCAACCATGCAACATGGCTTGATGCCCAATCGTGACATAATTGCCAATATTCATTTCAATCCCAGCATCGGTATGTAAAACCGCATTTTCCTGAATATTGGTAAAGTCACCTAAACGAATTTTGCAATTGTCTGCACGTACGACCACCCCAAACCAAATACTAACCTGTTGCCCCAATTCGACTTGACCGATCACTGTGGCATTTTCCGCAATCCAACCATTCCATGGTTGATGCATTGCTTGTGGGGAATGACCTTTAAATTTGTACAACATATTTTTTCCTTAAAATACTCAACTTACTTTGGGAACCGAAAAGTCGGTGAATTGACTAAAAATGGCCACTCTTTATGGTAGCCCAAACCATATTGAAATAATGCAACCAACATCCGTGCTGTCAGCCCCCAAACAATTTCATTTTCCACCCGCATACTGGGAAAATAGAGAGATTGATGGGCAAAACGAACTTCATAAGGCACCGCAGGTACTTCCATCAGCTGTTTAAGTGACGCAAAGAAAATACGATCAATTTCTGTCGGCTGGGCAACCAGTTCAACTTCAGGCGGAATCAGCCCGACCACAGGTTTGACCAACATGCCATTACGCGCCTTTTGCATTGGCAAATCACCGAGCAGCTGTACGTCAAAAGGATTCAATGCAGTTTCTTCATAGGCTTCACGCAAGGCAACCACGATATTACTGGTATCTTGCGGATCTCTTTTTCCGCCAGGAAAAGACACTTCGCCAGCATGATTAGATAAATAAACAGAGCGGCGGGTCAGTAAAACTTTGGGATCGGCTTCATTGGTGATCGCGATTAACACAGCTGCATCTGCCGATTTAATTTTGCTTGAAAACCGTAACTGTTGCTGCAGTATGCGTGTTAATGAATGTTCATCCATTGAACGTCGTCCCCATCATTCTTTTTTTCATCATAGCTGAATTTGATGCTGAAAAAAGAGAAATGATGCCAAAATTTAATTTTTAAGTTATGCTGAGTCTGAACTTTATCATTGATGATGAATATGGACTTTTGCAGCAATTGCGGACAAAAAACAACAGAACAAATCCCTCTTGGCGACCATCAACTGCGTCGTGTTTGCACCTCTTGTAGTTCTATTCATTATGTGAACCCTAAAGTGATTTGTGGTGCACTCGCACTTTGGGAAAATAAAGTATTGTTATGCCGCCGCGCTATTGAACCGCGTTATGGGCTATGGACTTTACCAGCAGGTTACATGGAATTGTTTGAAACCATGGAACAAGGTGCTGCACGAGAAACCCGTGAAGAAGCTGAAGCGGAAGTTGAAATTGAACAGCTATATTGCATGTACAATATTCCGCGTATTGGTCAAATTTATGCGCTCTTTAAAGCGAACTTAGTGGATGGGAAATTCGGTGCTGGCGAAGAAAGCATCGAATGTCGTTTATTTGAAGAAGATGAAATTCCTTGGTCAGAACTGGCTTTCCCTAGTGTCGAACATACCTTACGTCACTATTTTGCCGACCGTAAAAGTAATCAATTTAATCTTCATCTCGAAACCCTAGGTACACGCTTAGATCATACAGGTTAATGTTGCCTAATATCAAAAAAAGCCCATCGATGATGGGCTTTTTTGTGTTTACAACGATATTATTTTGCTAACACTTTATAGCAATCAGCAATTTCAATTGAAACTTCGCCTTCACGGAAGTCCGCGGCTGCTCGATTGGCGATGCTATTTTTTTCATAGTAGTTATTCAAATACGCTTTATAGATATTGGTCCACTTTACCCCTGCACCAGAAAAATCACTGAGGGAAATATAAGCACTTTCATTTACATTGGCAGACAATAAATTACCAAGATTAACGCGCGCCCCACCAATTACTGTAGAGGTCTGTTTTCCTTCACTATTCACATCACTCACAATATTGGTATTTGCACCAATAACTGCGCCATCAATTTTATCAAAGATAGGATTTGCCAAGAGGATACGGAAGGTTACAGCTTTATTTGAAGTATCTGTCGCACCCAGTGTTCCAATTCGGTACTGTACTTGATTGTTATCTGTCGTTAAGGTTGCACCCGTTGTTAGTAGCGGTGTACACGCCGTCGTTTTATTACTAGCGGACTGCATATCAGTACGAATATCTCCCGACTCATCAATTGCAATACCTAAGGCTACGCTATCACTAGAGTTTTTTGCCTTAAAAATTAAGTTGGCATACAGTGGAAAAATATACTTCTGCCCAGCCGCTACATTGCTCTTCGACTTAAATACATCATTATCTAAATAGCCAATTGGAAAAATTTTAAAGGCATCAAATGAACCTTTGAAGGTATCTGTGCCATAGTTTTGCTGCCATAAACCATAGGATGATGGGCTAGCATTCGGATCCTTGGTTAATTGTTTATAAAATTTTTCCGTCCCTGCAATCAAATAATCATTAAACAGTTTGCCTTGGGTAATGGTGAAATCATCCGAATTTGGATCTGTCAGATTAAACTTAAACGGTTGCTGAATACTTTTGGTCAAGGGATTAATCCAAGACGTTTGCGCTAAAGCATTCATTTTGGCAGGTTCAATATTTTTCAGTAAATCGACCGTCACACTGGTTGCCAAATCACTGCCTAATTGTTCTTTTAATGGCCCACGCCACTGTACACCTGAACCAAAGGTATAACCTTGTCGATCCGTTAAAATAATAAAGCTTCCAATTAAATGACGAAGATTAGCAGGACTGGTCTTACAGTCTGTAGCATTACAACCATATAAGCCTTGTGGTAAACCAATCCCTGTCTTGTCCGATAGGGCATTTGCAAAAATCGGGAAGTCAGCTTGGTAGGTGGCAGAGTTATTCATGAGCACCAATGTTTGGACCACTTTAAAAGCATCCTCATTGCTGACTTGGCTGACATCAATCCATGGTCGGATTTTATCGACATACGCTCCTGAGGCATAATCTTCAGCACTAATTGATGCCAAGAGGAGTGATAAGTCTGCTTTTTTAGAGGCTAAAATACCAAAGGGTTGTACATCCCCAACCACCCCAGCACCACGCTCTAGACCTAAAGCTTGAAAAATTTTCGCCAAAGCCATCGCAATTTTTACGGTCTTATCGTTTGGACTCAAACTGGTTGCAGCCGTTCCACCATTTAACCCTTTTGCCATATCTAAAATACTAAGGCGTGGTAGTGAGGCTGAAACCGTACTCACATTGCCAATTTCAGACAAAGGAACTGTACCGAGTTCGACTTGTTTATCCGAACTTCCAGTCAACAAGAAGTGAATTTTGTCCCCTTCAGAGCACCGACCTGTTGCCGCATTGGTTTTCGGCTCCATCAGAGTCATATACGTATTATCGGGGTCGCTACTACAGACAAAGTTAATCCCATCCACTGGATAATCCAAGGCAAACTCAACACAGTTTTTATCTTTCAGCAAACAGCTTCCGTTGACAGAATTCACTTGATTCGGCTCTGGATTCACATTGGCACTTTCTCCACCACAACCAGCTAAGGCAACAACCAATGTCGACAAGGTAAATGGCCATAAAATTTGTTTTTTCATTTTCATACTCTATTTATTTTTAGCGAATTGCGATTAATTTTAACTGACCGTGATTGGTTAGAACTTTATGTTCGACATCTACAGCGGAAGAAAGTGGTGTTAACAATAAATAATGACTTTGCTCAGGTACATGTAAAATACCTGCGATCATTTCATGCGATAGCATGGAGGGTGAGTTTTCATCATTTTTAAACCCTCCTACCCCTTCAAGCACACAAGCATTCTGGTCTAAGAACACAGCAAAAGGCCAATAAAATGTGGGATCATTTTTTGTAGATGCATACGAATTTAATTGAATATTTTGAATATTGCTGTCCACTTTGATGATTTCAAATTCAAAATTTTCTTTTATCGGCTTTTTCGGCCAAACATTAATATCGTGATTGGCTTGTAAGCTTTTTGCTTTTTTCAGCTTTTTATCCTTAAAACAAGTTTGTCCTAAGCTAGCGATCGTGTCTTGTTGTGACATTCTGTAATAAGTCGATGCTAAGGCAATCGGTGCTAAATTGTCTTTTTGCTTTGGTTTAAACATAGCGTTAAGGACAGATTTACTCACTCCTTTTTCTCGCTCAATGACCTGAAAGCGAGTCGCTCCAGTTTTATGATCAATCACCCCTTCAGGCATGGTATAAAAACGGCGTTTGCCTTCTAAGTTAAATTCACGGTCTTCTAAATATTCGTTGCGAACGTAATCAGTTCCATCCATTTGACTAAACATGTTTGAGGATGCATCTGGTTTTTCTGCACTTACCGAATCCGTATGCGTTATGCTTTGAGGCGTTGATGCAGGCTTAATGGTTTGAGCACGACGCACTGGGGCTTGCGGGATCTGCTGAGTGGTTTCAATCACTTTTTGTTGAACCAGCACCTTGTTTTCAGTTTTGCTTAATGGACGCTCAGCCTGAATCACTGTAGAAGAAGTGACTTGCTTCTCAGCAGAAAGTTTCTTTTTTGGCGCAGGCTTTGTATCTGGTAAATGTGCCTTCATTTCGGTTACAGGCTGTATCGGCTGTGGTGCAAATTCCTGAGCGGGCATTAGTACTGCTACTCTGACCTCAGAGACTTCACGCGTTCCCTTTTCTTCCTGCTTACGACCCTGTTTCACTTGCTTTTCTGGGGACTCACTGGCTTTGCCTTGTACCACCATCGGTCTACCATCTGGACCAATAATCGTAAAAAACTCTCCCGCAAAACTTGCACTCGAAATCCAACCCAATAAGCATAGTGATGAGGGCAATAAAATCCTTTTTATTGTATTCAATGTGCTTACCACCGTGTTCTATAGTTCAACCCTAAAATCGTAATGGTTGTATCTGTTTTTACATTTAAACCGGCATACGGGTTTAATAAAATATTATTTACCCCAGTTTGGTTCGCTAAGCTACTAGAATTTGCAGGAATTTTATCTCGGCTTTGCAAAAAACCAATCGATAGATCTAAATCAGTATCTGCATCAAAACGATAACCAACACCCAAACCAAACAAGCGTGCATTGTTAATCGGCACCATCGTGTTCCGTTTATCATCAGGTATCGCACTGGTCCGTGGCTCATAGCCTGCACGGAGTTTTAAACGATCTGTTGCTGAATATTCAATCCCAATACCGTAGTTCCATGGTGACTCAAATGCCAAAGGCAAAGCCAAACTACTATCGGAGATATTGGCTGAAAGCAATTTTGCAATTTTGAGCGCCGAAACTTGACGGTCAAATTCAAATTTAAATTTGTCCCATGCTTTATAGTCGGTCCATCCCACATCAACATTGACTTGTAAATCGGGTAAAAGTTTATATTTAATCCCTGCTTGGAAATGTGCTGGATATTCTAAATCCATTGATACCAGACCCGACTCACTGGCTGGCACAGAACTTGGAAAACCTAAAACAGCAGCCAGAATCTGCCCTGTTGGGGAGGACATCAACCCCTTAATGAGTTCTTGTGGTGCTTTAGCATTGTCTATGTGATATTTACCTTTCATCCGCATTTTTGCGGCACTTTGGTAGACCACACCAAAACTAAAATCTTCTGTCGGCTCCCATAGTACACCTAAGTTATAGCTTGGACTCAGAGACTGTTCTGCTGAAAGTTCGAGTTGGCCAAAACGCCCAAAGGGATTCATTCCCTCTTCAGCATTACACATTCCCAGCAAGAGAATGTCGGTAATCACATCAGAGTTTTCTTTGAACGGGGTACAAACGACATCATCAATCATACGCAGCATCCCAATCAACTCATTGGGGAAACGTAAATCATTTTTTAATGCCAAAGCTTGATAAGACATCCCAATTGAACCACCAATGGAAAGCTGATCATTGATTTGGTAGGCCATGGACGGTGATAAATAGGTGATCCGTTCTAGCGCAACTTGTTGTCCCATAAAGTTACCGGGATTGCCATCTTCCGCACCGAATCCTGCAATTAATGGCGCATACATGGCAGTTGCAAATGTCATTTTAGAGCCAGGCGGATTATATGCTATACCTGCAGTCGGCGCAGCCACGGGCATACCTTTACCCAAGTCCACCATTTTCTTTAAACCAGGGACATATAAGCTCGGGTATTCAACATCACCGCGGACGGGCCCTTTAAAGTCGGTACAGATATCGGCATCCACTTCAGGCCCATCATTACAAACAATTGGGTCATCTGAATAGCCAAATACGTTATAACCTGCGGGAACAGAGAACTCACGCTCGATATTAAAATCAGCGAGAATACCCTGCACATCCGTTTGTAAGCCTTCAATTTTGGTCAGTGCTGCTGGGTTAAAGTGAATAGCACTGATTCCAGGTGGATCAGCAGTGACTGCATTGCCCATAGCCAAAGAGCGAATATCAACTGATAAGTTTTGCCCTAATGCAGCAAAGGTAACACTAGAATAGCCCGTTAATAATATGGCAGACACCAAAGGGCTAAGTCGGATATTTTTCATACGACTCCCCTATTATTTAAGCTTTTTTCCAAAACCAAGAATATCTAACGGGAAAGACAACCCTAATGACACATCAGGTGCATCTTCTGTTAAACCAAGGCCAACCGTCCCATTCACAATCGTTTCCGGTGAGACGCGTACACCTAAAGAAATCGCAAAAGTTGAACTGGTTTGATCTGCTGGAGAGTAGCTTTCACCCGAGCTATAAGTAAATTCAGCCCCAGTATTGAAACTTTGTTGATATGACATTGTCATTGAAACATCATAATTAAAGGAGTAAGCAAAGCCAAAGGCAAAACCACCACTAATCCCTGGTTCAAACGCTTCAATCACACGGCTACCACGGCGCTGATCTAAGCCCGATTCTTTGAAACCATAGTTCGCAGAGACCGATGCAAACAGCACCACGGGATCAATATATTTACGCGTACTTGCCCCAACACCTGCTGAATAATACCCCTTGCCTGTTGCTAAGTCTGAAGTGGCATTAATTTCATAAGGACTATCCCCAGTTTTAGTAGATACGTTACCAAATAAAATTAAAGGCAAACGGCCAGCTTTGAGTGGAAACGGTTCCCAACGTGCACCAAAGGAAATGTCCCCAAGACCCGCTGTAGATGTGTCTTTTAATAAGTCTGTTTTGGCAACTAAAGGCAATGATGCTGTTAAGGTTAAGTTATCTCTTAAACCATACTGTGCCGTAAAGGTATTGGTTAGACTGTGCGTTGCATTTTCTTGTACTCGTAGTTGATAAAGCTGGCCTTGTGCCATCTCTAAATCAAGTTGAGTATCTCGGTAGTAGGTATAATCGATGTCGTAGTAAGATGAAATCTCACCTTGTTTAATTAATGAATACTGACGTTCATTTGAGGTAAAAACTTCTTCTAAGTTGGTCTCTTTAGTTGCATCACCCTCTTGCTGTTGCAACGCAGAAGACGCTGCTTGCTCAACACTTCCAGTGTTTACAGATACTGACTTTTCTTGTGGTGCAGGCACTGTAGGTTGATCCGACCCAACTTGATCTTGTGCTTGCTCAGTAGCTTGTTCTATCTCAATGGTTTCACCGACTGTTTCGTATCCTCCTAAGCTCGGTTCTTCCGCAGCATAGGCCACCCCAAGAATCATCTGCACACTCACTGCGAGCAGTGTTTTATTCATCCATGTCTTCATCATTGTCCTTACCTACACCATTGTTCTTGTTTTATTTTTTTCACACTTTATTTGTTTTTATAATAAAGCCTGAGAAAATTGTACGTCGGCTGTCCATAGTATTCCGACTCTTTATTTTTATTACGCTCTAGGCGAATTGTAGATGCACGATCGGCTATTTTTTCCATATAGTGTTGCGGATATTGAATATCGACGAGTGCATAACGATTGACCGTAGCATCATCTACATGTCGCAGATCGGCTTCCTGTAAAGCCAACATATTTTTACGCATTTCAGTCGGAACATTAATTAAAAACAACGTGTTATTTTCCCAAACATCCTTGAAACGTTGTTCATCAAAACTAATATTTCCTAAGGCAGGATCAGCAACATAGACCCGTCCATCTTTATAGCCCTTATACACCACAAAATGTTTAAAACCAGCATAGGAGATTGGAACAATGGCAGGTTGACCTTGCTTAACCAAATCTTCAAATTCCCCCTTGTAGCCTCCACTTTCTAAACCAAGTGCAGTCACAAAGCGTTTCATGTCCAATAAAGAAAAACTACGACGCTCAATAATTCGCTCATATTCGCCATAGCGAAGCAAGCCATCCATGGTTTGTTGTTCTGTAAGTTGAGCACCGACATAGCCATTGATTAAGGTGGTCAGTGCTGCTGAACCACAACTATAGTCATAAGCTTGACGCACAATGCCTCGAAATTGGTCTTCTACAGCGGGGTTAATTAGGACAGGTTCATGATGCATTCTGGTAAAAGATGCATTTCGAGAGTCTAAAACTTCAGTATAGTAAACCGCTTCCGCTGGTTTTTTCTTAATATCAAAGGCTTCGGTGGCAAAGTAATACATCATTGCTGAGCCCAATGCGATCTCTAACATAGCTTTTTACTTTTTTTAATAATATAGGCATCCCGCCCATTTTTTGTTTTTAGAGTTAATACTCTATATCCATACATTCAAGAAGATACTGTGTTTTATCTAAAAAAAATAGTCTTTTTTGCATTTTTTATGAATATATTTTAGAAAAAAAGCGCGTGAATTCACGCGCTTTCTTAAAGTCTAATTTTAGTGACCAGAAATGGTAATCACAGCACCTGGCATGTATACACCAGCAGCTGGGCTAAAGTAAGTTTGCATACCTTGAACCTCTACATCACCAATGGATGCAGCATTACGGCTACCCAAATGTACACCTTTAACATAAGTGTCGTGCGCGCCACTTGTGCTAATCATACGAATATAGCCCTTATTCGCACCCTCTTCACCAATCACACTAATTTTTTGATTCAGTGTTAAATCTAGAGAATTTGCATCTGCAACTTTAATGCTTTCAACAAAGATTTCGCCTGCAGCACGCGTTGCTGTTTTAGTTGAGTTATCTAAGATACCGAGATCTTTAATTTCTAAACCACCAACCATAGTCGCGCTTAATTGGATCATTGCGCCTTGCGGTGCAGCACCTAGTTGGATGTTTGCAGACATTGGACCTGTTTTCAGTGATAAACCACTTAAAATCGGATTCACCGTACCTGTACCACCACGACGGATAGATGTTGCACCAGTTGCAGGCATATCAGCTGAAGCCACGACACCAATTTGACCAATATTAATATCTAGACCTGAAACTTGAGCTGCAATGTTAATAAATGCATTACCACCGTTTGCATCTGTGTCAATTTTCAAGTCAGCTAAGTTACGAGAAGGAAGTAAATATGCCCCAGCATTATCATAGTTTGCACCAATGACAATACCGTTAACTTTATTTACATGCGCTGTACCATCAGCATTATCTTTCCCATTACCTTGAATAACGATAGCACCAGCCGTGGCAGTACCGCCATTTGCAACAGCTAAACCATCATTATCATGAACAAAAACCTTACCAATTTCGATTTTAGAAATACCGATACCGATATTTAGACCATCTTGACCTGTAGCGGCACTGAGCGAAGCGTCATCCATTGCTTGCATTGCCATCGCATTTGCACTGATTGCCATTGAAGAAACTAAAGCAAGTTTAGTAATAATTTTCATCTTGTTCCTCTCCTAAGAGCTTTATTTTTGTGATACCAATCACTCGATGTTAACTACTGCTTTTTTTATTTTGACCCAGTATTAACATCTATCCTTGAGTGACTTCATTGCCTGAACTAAGTTATATGCGAGTGATTTTTTGATCAACTGCTGTTGGTCGCAATCCATAGCTTACCGATAAACGGTATTTCCTCTATGCGTACACGTACAATGAGGTAAAATAGCCTGAATTTTTTAATCCTATTTGCGTCAGCATGACTCTAAGCCAATCATTTAAAAAGATAATTTGTGATTCAAGCCTCTCTGTATCTCATATACTACAGGCATTGAATGAGCTCACACAGTTAGTCTATTTACAAAATGTCGATGCACCTGTCATTGCTTTTTTACCCGAGCGTTATCAAGTTTTTCAAAAAAACCAGCACTTTTTCTTTCAACGCACTCAGGATTTTTGTTACATCCACGATGACAAAGAAATAGACATTTCCAGTAATATTCAGCCAAACTCAGAACAAAAAGAAGCATCTTTTAGTGGCGGACTCATTGGATTCGTCAGTTATGATTATGCCGCCCAGCAACACGTTCCTGTTCAAATTAAGCCACAGCCAAGCCTATTTTTAGGTTTATACAGCAGTTATCTACAATGGACTGATGCAGGCTGGCTATTTTGCAGTAGTGATTCACAAGCTGAACACATTTATCGCAAAATTGAATCGTATTTATTCCAGCCATCGGCCTTAAGCCATCCACTCCAACTCGCATCGATCTGCCAAGCACGCTGGACTAAAACCGAATACAAACAAGCCTTTCAGCAAGTACAGGAATACATCAAAGCTGGGGATTGCTATCAAATCAATCTGACACAAGAGTTCACAGCCAAGGCACATGGTCGACTCCTAAGTGCAGTCGAAGCATTTTGGCAATTGACCGATGCACCTTACTCGGGGTATCTCCGTATCGATGATTTTGAACTCTTAAGTTGTTCACCCGAGTTGTTTATTGATTTTCAAGCTCATCGAAAAATCATTACCAAGCCGATTAAAGGCACCATGCCGCGCTTTGCAGATCCAGTCTTAGATGAACAATCTAAACAACGCTTAATGGCTTCGGAAAAAGACCAAGCTGAAAATGTGATGATTGTCGATCTACTGCGTAATGACTTGAGCGTTTACGCAGAAACGGGCTCAGTCAAAACACCTAAACTGTTTAATATTGAAAGCTTTAAGCAAGTCCATCATATGGTCAGCGAAGTCGAAGCAACACTTAAAGCAGAAGTTCATCCCTTTCATGTGCTGCTCTCTGCTCTACCTGGCGGGTCTATTACAGGTGCACCTAAAATTCGAGCAATGCAGATTATTGAAGAACTCGAAGGTGCACCACGTGGAGCGTACTGTGGCTCAATGGGTTATTTTAATTTCGATGGTACTGGTTCTTGGAACATTCTGATTCGTTCCATTCAAAAATTCCAAGATGAGGTTTCACTTTGGGCTGGCGGTGGAATTACCATTGCATCAGAGTGTGAAGCTGAATACCAAGAATGCTTTGACAAGGTCTCAGCACTGCTTAATTTACTCAATACTTTTGTGCAAACGGACGCTGAATAACCACCAAAATAAAAAAGTGAACCTTCACATCAGTGAAGGTTCACTTTTCAAAGATCACAACTGTTGAAAGTTTATTTTAAAATATCATTTTTCAATGTATCGACTAAGCGTTGATTTTGTTCATCAGTTCCAACCGTGATACGTAAAAACTGGTTAATACGCGGTTTATTGAAATAACGCACAATAATGCCTTGTTCACGTAATTCAGCCGCTAATTCACCTGCATCTTTGCTAGGTAATGATGCAAAGATAAAGTTGGCACTCGATGGTAAAACGTTAAAGCCCAGCGCGGTCAATTGTTCAACCAAATGTTCACGGCTTTGAATTACTTTTTGATTTTGTGCTTCGAAATAAGCTTGATCTTCAAATGAAGCGACCGCAGCAGCTATCGCAAAACGGTCCATCGGATAAGAGTTAAAACTATTCTTCACCGCTTCAAGTGCCGCAATCAAATGCGGTTGAGCAATCGCAAAACCAACACGTAAACCCGCCAGTGAGCGAGACTTAGACGTGGTTTGGCACACCACCAAGTTCTCATATTTTTCCACCAAACTGACTGCCGATTCAGCACCAAAGTCGACATAAGCTTCATCAATCACCACCACTGAATTTGGATTGGCTTGAAGTACTTCCTCAATTGCTGCCAAACCAATATCTATACTAGTTGGCGCATTTGGATTGGTGATAATTATGCCGCCATTGGCTTGTTTATAGTCATCCACCACAATTTCAAAGTCATCATTGAGTGGCAAAATTTTGGTTTCGACTCCAAAGAATTGGCTATAAACAGGATAGAAGCTATAGGTAATATCAGGGTAAAGTAAAGGCAGTTCTTGCACAAAAAAAGCTTTAAAAATATGTGCTAAGACTTCATCTGAACCATTGCCGACAAAGATATTATCAACTGCAACATTTTGTTGTTTCGCAATCGCCTGCTTTAACGCAGAAGCATCTGGATCTGGATATAAACGCAGTACATCTGCTGAGTTTACCAAGACTGCTTGAACAGCCTCCACCACTTTTGGTGAGGGTGGATATGGATTTTCGTTGGTATTGAGCTTCAATAAATTTTGAATTTTCGGTTGTTCACCTGGCACATACGGTTCTAATTCACGTACTTCAGGACTCCAAAAACGCATTTGTTCTGTAGTGATATTTGACATTGACTATCTCATTTATGCACTCAACTTACTTGTATGTAAGCCCTCTCCTTCTAGGAGAGGGTTTGGGAGAGGTTTATGATGTCCCAAACTGAATTAAATATTTTCCTCTCTCCTAACCTCCCCCATAGGGAGAGGAACATTCATTACTGAACACATGAGGGATCTAAATTTATATTATTGATAACGATAACGTGCCGAACGCGCATGCGCATCTAAGTTTTCTTGTTGCGCTAAGATATCCGCGGTTTTCGCCAAAGTTTTCACACCTTGCTCAGAGCACATAATCAAACTTGAACGTTTTTGGAAATCATATACACCCAGCGGCGAGGAAAAGCGTGCGGTACCTGAAGTTGGCAAAACGTGGTTGGGCCCTGCACAATAGTCACCAATCGCTTCTGGGGTATAACGCCCCATGAAGATTGCGCCTGCATGACGAATATCTTCAGCCATTTCCTGTGCTTCATCTAAGCAAAGCTCTAAATGCTCAGGGGCAACTTGATTAATCAGCTCAACTGCTTCAGCGCGGTCTTTCACAAGCACTAATGCGCCACGATTGGCAATCGATGTACGCGCAATCTCCGCCTTAGGTAAAGCTTGCAAATGCGCTTCAATAGCCAGTTCCACTTCATTTAACAACTGTTCATCCGGTGTAATAAACACCGCTTGCGCCACAGTATCATGTTCAGCTTGAGACAATAAATCCATTGCCAGCCATTCTGCGTTATTCACGCCTTCGGCATAAACTAAAATTTCAGATGGCCCTGCAATCATGTCGATACCGACTTGTCCGAATACTGCACGTTTCGCTGCAGCCACAAAACGGTTGCCCGGTCCCGTAATCTTATCTACCGCTGGAATCGTTTCTGTACCATAGGCTAAAGCCGCAACTGCTTGTGCCCCACCAATGGTAAAGACACGGCTGACACCAGCCAAATAAGCTGATGCTAATACCAACGGATTCAACTCACCATTCGGTGCAGGCACCACCATAATAATTTCAGGTACACCCGCCACATGCGCAGGTACAGCATTCATCAGTACAGAAGACGGATAAGATGCCAAACCACCAGGTACATAAATACCAACGCGATCTAAAGGCGTTACTTTTTGCCCAAGTGTGTTCCCCAAGGCATCCACATAGGTCCAACCTTCCTGTTTTTGCGCTTGGTGAAACTCACGAATACGGTTTGCAGCAAGCTCTAACGCCTCGCGGACTTCGGTACTCAAACCCTCAAAAGCGGTTCTTAATTGTTCTTGGGTCAGTTCTAAATCTGAGAATTGATGCGCGGGATGTCGATCGAACTGTTGAGTGAGTTTAAGAACATGAGCATTACCATGCTGACGAACATCAGCGATGATTTGATCTACGGTTTTTAAAAGTTCTGGGTCACTCACGGTTTCAAAAGCCAACAAATCAGCAAAGACTTGTTTAAAGTTCTGATCTTGAGTCGATAAACGTCGCATCAATTTATCCACAATGAAAATAAAGGGAAGCTTTAGTTTACCTTGTTTCCTGTATTTTGTGGGCAACAATCCTCCAGCTAAACACGGAGTGTAATGAAAAATTACTTTTAACTTCATCGGTAAATGAATGTGATCATGATTTTTAAACTAGAATTATTAAACATGACTAAAAAACAGGCAAAACAAGATGACCCTCACGGACATAGCCACATACTTTTCAACGGGGCAATTTAGTCGAATCCAACAGCATTTTTCAGAAACCATTACATGGGAAATTGTGGGTGAACAACAGCGTTCAGGTTTTGATCAAGTGCTCAAGCATTGCCAGTCTATCGAGCATTATTTTACGACGGTCGCGCATGAGTTCCATATTCAAGCAATTCATCAAACGGGTCATCATGTGATTGTTCAAGGTGAAGCGCAATTTCATGACACCCAGCAGACATCCCGAATTTCTGCTTGTGATGTCTATACTTTTAACAATTTTAATCAGTTGATTCAAATTCAATCCTATTGTATTTCAATTCCATAAAAATATATAAAAATGAGCAGGCACAAAAAAACCGCCATCATCGATAGCGGTTTCTTTAAACAAAAAAGATCAACTTATTTGTTTTTTAACGCTTCACGTTCAGCAACTGCTGTTTCTAACTGTGCAAGAATTGGGTTTAACAATGCTTGCTTACGTTTGAAACTTGCCTTGTTCACGATCAAACGTGAAGACACTTTACAAATTTCTTCCAAAGGTTCTAAACCATTGGCACGTAAAGTATTCCCAGTATCGACCACGTCAACAATGTAATCACCCAAACCCACCAACGGTGCAAGTTCCATTGAACCATACAACTTAATCACATCGACTTGCTCACCTAAGCTTGCATAGTACTGACGGGTTAAGTTTACGTATTTAGTGGCAATTTTTAAACGCCCTTTGGGACGCTCCATGCCAACTTTGCCCGCGGTCATCAGTTTACATACTGCGATTTTTAGATCGAGCGGTTCATAAACGTTTTGCGCGCCATGTTCCATAAGCACGTCTTTGCCCGCAACACCAATATCAGCCGCACCATTTTCCACATAGGTGGGTACGTCAGAAGCACGTAAAATTAAAATACGGACTTGTTTATGGGTGGTTGGGAAAATTAACTTACGTGATTTATCGGGATCTTCCAGTAAGTTAATTCCAGCCGTTTCAAGTAAAGGCAGGGTTTCTTTTAAAATACGACCTTTACTCAATGCCAATGTTAAACCATGATCAAAATTGCCCATTACGTCAAAATTTGGATCATCGTTTCTCATATCGCTCATGAACTTACTCGCTTAATTTGGGCGCCTATACCTTGTAATTTCGCTTCGACATCTTCATAACCGCGATCAATATGATAGATACGATCAATCAGCGTCTCACCATCCGCAGCAAGCGCAGCTAATACCAGAGAGAAAGAAGCGCGTAAATCTGTTGCCATCACAGGTGCAGCAGAAAGTTTCTCTACACCCGTCACGACAGCATCATTACCTTCGACCTGAATATTGGCACCCATACGTGACAATTCAGGTACGTGCATAAAACGGTTTTCAAAAATCGTTTCAGAAATGGTGGCAAAACCACGACCAATGGCATTGACCGCCATAATCTGTGCTTGCATATCGGTTGGGAAGTCTGGATGTGGAAGCGTTTGGAAACTCACTGCTTTCGGGCGTTTACCCATCATATCAAGCTCGATCCAATCATCACCACGGGTCACTTCCGCGCCCATTTCTTCAAACTTTTCTAAGACCGATTCCATCAACGTTGGATCAGTATGTGTAGTTTTTACACGACCACCGGTAATGGCCGCAGCAGCCAAATACGAACCTGTTTCAATACGGTCAGCAACCACAGCGTATTCACAGCCATGTAGTTTTTCAACACCTGTTACCACTAAGGTATCAGTATCTAAACCTTCAATTTTTGCACCCATCGCGATCAACATTTTCGCAAGGTCCGTAATTTCAGGTTCACGTGCCGCATTACGAATCGTAGTCACGCCTTCTGCCAATGCCGCAGCCATTAAGATATTTTCGGTACCACCCACGGTCACCATATCAAAAATGACTTCACCACCTTTCAGACGGCCATCAACTTTAGCGTGTACATAACCCGCTTCAACTTCAATCTCTGCACCTAAAGCTTCTAAAGCTTTTAAATGTTGATCGACTGGGCGCGAGCCAATCGCACATCCACCCGGCAAAGACACTTTTGCACTACCATAGCGCGCCACCAATGGGCCCAGCACTAAAATAGATGCACGCATGGTTTTCACCAGCTCATACGGTGCAAACTGATTATCCAGCGTTGAGGTATCCGCAGTAACCGTGTCACCTTCGTAGGTCATGGTAATGCCTAGACCACCAATCAACTGCACCAAAGTATTAACATCTTTTAAATGCGGCACGTTGGTGAGCTTGGTTGGGGTTTCAGGCAAAATCATTGCTGCAAGCAACGGCAAGGCAGCATTTTTAGCACCCGAAATACGAACTTCGCCTTCGAGCTTAGTGCCACCTTGAATTAAAAATTTATCCATCTAATTTTAAGCTCCGAATAAGCTTGCTTTACGCCATTCTTCTTTAGTCATTGCACGAATAGTCACCGCATGCACTTCGCCACTTGCGATATAAGAATTTAATGGTGCATAAACAGCTTGCTGACGTGCAACAGGACGTTTGCCTTCGAATTGGTCGTCGACAATACGTAAGTCAAACTTTCCGCCTTGCCCACTAACTGCAACTTCAGCTTCAGGAAAAGCAGCTTTTAAAATTTCAGTGAGCTGTTCACTATTCATCACAAAGACCTCTTATAGGACCAACGGTGTAAAAACCTGCCATTTTACTATAAATCTGAAAAATAAATCATAAACCCGCACACTTTATATATAAAAAAAGAGGTTTTAAAAAACCTCTTTTTGCATAAAAAACAAACTAAATGGCAATAGGTTGGTAAACCTGCTGCATTTTACGGTGCTTATCGAGCTGTCTTTTTAGTTTTTCTGATAATTTTTTAATCGACGTATACATATCATCTGCTGAAGCCTGAGCAAAAAATTCAATGCCTGGTAAACGGATAATTGCTTCTGCAATATGATTGCTACTGCCTTTTTTAGTATGTTTATCGACCTGATGATCCTTGGTTAATTTCACCTGCATACTGTTCACCTGATCAATATGCTTGGTCATTTCTGTAAATTTGCAGCGAATGGTATCTTCAATAGCTGGGGTAATGCTCAAATGATGTCCACGAATTGTTATTTGCATATATCTATCCCTCACCTTCATTAGGATTAATGAGGAAAAGCCAAGACGATTTAATGACTGCAAAACAACCAGCGCGCATAGAAACATCAAATCATTTTAGCCATTCCTTAAAGAAAAAAGAGGTTCATTATGTTGTCATAATGAACCTCTAGAATAGTCAGATTTTAAATTTTAGATCAAGACTTTTCGTTCAGAAGATGACGGAATATGTAACGATTCGCGATACTTTGCCACTGTCCGACGCGCTACATCAATTCCATCGTCCTTTAACAGATTGGCAATTGCGTTATCAGACAAAGGCTTACGTGCATTCTCTTCAGCAATCAATTTTTTAATCTTGGCGCGAATTGCAGTTGAAGATGCCTCACCGCCTGACGTAGTCCCCACATGGCTTGAAAAGAAATATTTCAACTCGAACAAGCCGCGCGGCGTCAGCATATATTTGTTCGTGGTCACCCGAGAGACGGTCGACTCATGCAATTCAACTTCTTCTGCAATATCTCGAAGTACCAAAGGCTTCATCCCTTCAGCACCAATTTCTAAAAATGCACGCTGATGTTCAATGATACACGTCGCCACTTTCAGTAAAGTTTTATGGCGTTCATCGACACTTTTAATAAAGTTCTTCGCATCCAACATTTGATTACGTAAGTATTGATTATCTTCACTTTGATCTGCGCGCTTAATCATATTGGCATAAAACGAGTTCACACGAAGTTTTGGCATCACATCAGGATTTAAAGCCACTTGCCATTGTTCGTTTTTCTTCATTACCACGACATCAGGAATTTGATAATCCGAGTCTTTATCTTCAAACTCAAGTCCTGGATGTGCTTTTAGCGTTTTCAATAAATCAACCGCGCACTTGAGCTGCTCTTGATTTAAACCCGTTTGTTTAATCAGTTTCGCTAGTTCATTGCTGATCAATAGTTCATAGTTTTTCAGCAGATTCATGGCATCATTTCGACATGCGGTCTGCATCGGCAAGGCTTCCAACTGTACCATTAAGCACTCTGCAAGATTCCGCGCCCCAACGCCAAGTGGGTCTAAACGCTGAATATGCTTGAGCACCACAACCACTTCGTCATCTTCAACTTCATCGTCATAGTCCATGCTTGTTAAAAGATGTTGAACTGAAGTCGTTATTTCTGAAATATCACTGTCTAAAAAACCTTTATCGTCCAACGAGTCAATAATGCAATAAGCAATCAACATATCTACTTGTGAAAAATGCAACAGATTGATTTGCTCCAGCATATGTTCTTTTAAGCCCAAATGACCTTGGCGATTATCTTCTCGCTCTTCAAATTCTGCCGCGCCCAAACTGGTTGGTTGATGCATATAGACATCATCCCAGTCGGTATCGACGGGTAAATCATCGGGTAAATGGTCGGCGTTGAGTTCGTTGGTCAAATCTTTCTTATCCTGTTCTTGCTCTTGCACACTGGATAAGCTTTCGATAGATGACTGTTCTTCTACTTTTTCTAGGAGCGGGTTGCTGTCGAGTTGAATCTGAATTTCCTGTTCAAGTTCAAGGCTCGACAATTGAAGCAATCGAATAGCTTGTTGTAATTGGGGGGTTAGCGACAAAGAGTTCGAAACTTTCAATCCAACCGATAACTTCATAAAACCCTACTCGTCAATACAACTATTTTTAAAGCACGCTTTATAAGCAATTTTTGTGCCGTTTTATTTTTTATAGCATAGAAAATTCAAAAAACCTACATTTTTTGAGCAGATTGTTTTTCATTTCCTATCCAATTTCGAACTTTATGAATGTCTTAATGCATATCAATTATTGAAAAGGATTATTAATACCTTCACACAGTCCAGAATTACACGAAACACTGCATCGGCTACTTTCACTTACCTACAAGAGTCCGTTAAATAAAAACATCTGAATCATGCTGCTTTGTTAGGCTAAAGCATAGACATTTTTTAGGGGGGTTTATATGACTCAAAAAGTATTGTTTATAACCTCAAATGTAGGCGTAGAGCATTATGAGCTAATTCAGCCTCTCCATTTTCTACAGTCCAAAGGCATAGAATGCATTCATGCCGCGATTGAAGCTCACGATGTTCGAACTGTCAAAATGGACTCAGAATCGGCAGCAAGCTATCCTCCAGACGTCGATTTGGATCATGTTCATTATGACGACTACGGTTTGCTGATTATCCCCGGCGGTGCAGTTAATGCCGATCTATTACACCAACACCCCAAAGCGCTCGAAATTATCCAAAGTTTTAGCAACCAAGCCAAACCAATAGCTGTGATTTGTCATGCGCCTTGGGTTTTGATTAATGCTGAACAGATTCAAGCTAAACATCTGACTTCGCATCAAAGTATACGACTCGATCTGGAAAATGCAGGTGCTATATGGGTCGATGAAGCCGTTCACACATGTAATGTAGGTGGTTGGACACTCATCAGTTCACGTAATCCAGAAGATCTTCCCGCTTTTACTCAAGCGATATTGAAAGAACTTGAATCCAATTCGTCCATTTAAGATGCCAAAAAAGAGCCTGATATTGAGCAGGCTCTTTTATTCATTTTTAAAAGTTACAGACTTTTTAAGTATTCAATAATTTCTACTTGTTCTGCCATTTCAGCCAGTTGAAGCGCAGTATATTCACCTCTGTAATGGACATTCGCACCTTTTTCAACCAGTAGTTTTACCACATCTAGATAGCCATTTTCAGCCGCCGCTTGGAGAGCACTATAACCCTCATCATCAGTAGAGTTCACATCTACACCATTGGCGAGACTTTTTTCCACTTCAGTAAGTTCACCTAAAGATGCCCAATACACCAGTTCAGGTAAATGCAGTTCATCATCGTTTTCAGGAATTGGGGAGAATGAGTTGAGTTTCATAGCAAATATCTCATAATAAATTAAGATGAAAAATCAAAAATACACAATGATGACTTTCTGGCACGCATATTGAATTAAAGCCATCTACTTTTCGCTTTCCTTATATTGCAGAAGAATAGACTTAGCAATTGTTTGGCCTTGCTGCTTTTGCGCTGAATCTAATATCTGATCAAAATTTTTCAGATTCAGCTTTGCCTCAGAATTGCCACTTTCTGCAGCTAAATAAATCCATGCATACCCAATAATAAAATCTTTTTTTATACCTAGGCCTTGCGCATATAGAAGTCCAATCTCATTATAAGCAGGAGTATGAAATTGTTCAGCTGATTTCAAATACCATAAGAGCGCTTTAGGAAAACTTTGTTGAACATATTCCCCTTTTCTATACATTTGCCCTAAATTAAATTGAGACTGCGCATCGCCTACTTGAGCAGCTTTAATCTGATATTCCCAAGATTTTTCCATATCCTTTTTAACACCTTCCCCTTTTGAATACATAACAGCTAAATTCGAAAGAGAAGGCGCATAATTTTGATTTGCAGACTGTGTAAATAACGCGGCAGATTTGGCTAAATTCTTTTTAACGCCATATCCTTGATAGTACATGCTTGCTAAATAATGGATTGCTTGAACATCTCCTCTATCTGAGGATTTTTCAAACTCTTTAACAGCCAATGTATAATTTTTCTTAGAATACGCTGTTAAACCGTCCTCTACGGAACAAAATGCCGAACTTGAGAAACAAAGAAAATTTAAAAATACTAAGATGCTTATATTCTTCATTTAATCCAGATCCTGAATTCATTAGTTTTTGATTGAGTTTCAATACTTTTTAAAATTTAATCCGCATATAAAAAGCATCCTGACCATTTAGATCAGGGTATTTAGGAATAATAGGCTGATGATGATTTACTTGCAGATGAGCCACCCCGCCAGTGCCAGCACAGCTAAGATTTTTCACCTCGAAAATCCAGAAAAATTAAATTTTTCCATTAATACAATGGTAATGCATTCTCGATCAAATTTTAACAGAACTGAATTCCTGGCATTGCCTTTTGCCCGCATGCGATCAGCAATAATGCAAAAAAGCCCCCAATAACTGGAGGCTTCTTTTATCAATTTCTGCCTTAAGCCTTGGCCGCCGCTGGCGAACCAGACTTAAGCTTTTCAGATTCATCCTCATGCATAATCAGTCCAACCGCAATAGCAGTAATCAACACAGGTAAAACCACTGCAATAAAGTTAAAGTGTGCAGGCAAATTCATTCCCAACAAACTACCAATTAAAATTGGTCCAATGATTGCACCCATACGACCAATCGCAGACGACCACCCAATCCCAGTTGAACGAACAGCAAGTGGATAGTACTGAGCGACATAGCTATAAAGAAGCATTTGCGAACCAATGGATGCAGCACCCGCCAAGAATACTAAAATATATAAAAGGAATTGATTCAATTGAAAGCCCATCAAGCTCATTACAACTGCACCCATCATACCCAAGCACATGAGTACAGGTTTCAAATGGAAACGATCTGCCAAGATCCCTCCACCCAGAATACCAATCACAGCACCAATGTTCATCACCATCATAAACATCAAGCTATTGTCCATTGAGTAACCTGCTGCCATCATTAACTTCGGCAACCAACTGCTTAAAGCATACATAGTCAGTAGGCAGGTGAAGAATGCCAGCCAAAACAACAAGGTATTTACCGCACGGCCACGCTTAAATAAGCTCATAACATTTGCAGACTCTGGTACATCAACCTGATGCAACTCAAAAGTTGTATCTTCTTTTACCGTTACTGCTGGTGCTAAACGACGAACAATTTTACGTGCTTCCGCCTGACGGTTTTGTTGCACAATAAAAGTCAAAGACTCGGGCAAAAACTTCCAAATAATGGCTAGTAACAACAATGGAATACCGGCAATAAAGAACATAATTTGCCAACCAAAACTTGGAGTAAACCACGCACCTAACAATGCAGCCATTACACCACCCACAGCATAACCACTAAACATTGTGGTTACTAAGGTACTACGCATTTTTTGTGGTGCATATTCAGATGTCAGCGCAACAAGGTTTGGCATTACCCCACCAATTCCAAGTCCCGCAAGGAAACGTAAAACCGCAAATTCCGTTGGATTTGATGCAAAACCACCTGCACAGGTAAGCCCGCTAAAAAGCACAATACAGATCATAATGACTTTTTTAAGGCCAATTTTATCCGCCAAAGAGCCGAATATCATTGCACCAAACATCATGCCTGCTAAAGCGGTACTTGCAAGCATACCCGCCTGTACAGCACTTAAGCCCCAGTCTTCCATTAATAATGGCAATACCACACCATTAATTGCCAAGTCATAACCATCAAATAAAATAATTAGTAAACACCAAGCAACAACTTAAAAATGGAAACCCGAAAATTTTGCACGATCAATAATATCATTCACATTAACTGCTTTAGCTGACATTATTCACCTCCTATGAGCTATTATTTCATTGCACTTTAACTAGCGCCCTTCAGTTTTTATAATGTGCTAATTTAGCCCAAACAGAAGTCATTCACCAAAGTAATTTGGTGTTATATTCACACAACTTATAGTGATATAAAAATTCAACATTAGTCTAAATAAATGATTTAATTCGCATTAAAAATAAATAAACCAACTATTAATACTCGATTTTCTTATAAAAAATAAAATAAAAATCAATAATAAAAGCCTAACTTAAATTAGATATAAATATAGTATTTAGCTGATAGTAAAAATTAATTCAAAATAGGAATAAAAAATATAAAGTTTAATTTAAATAATAATTATGACTATTTAGGGCATTTTATTTAAGTACGATAAACCTCAATTAGACGATTGATTCCTTTATTATTTAACCTTCCAGCATAAAAAAATCCCCCTAACCGTTAAGTTAGGGGGATTTGAATTAATGAGCTGGCGATGACTTACTCTCACATGGATAACTCCACACTACCATCAGCGCTAAGAGGTTTCACTTCTGAGTTCGGGAAGGGATCAGGTGGTTCACTCTTGCTATTGTCGCCAGCACA